>JACQQJ010000214.1 GCA_016207035.1 Nitrospinota bacterium
AGTCACCAGTTTTTTTACTGGTGCTCTGGTGCACTGGTGTCTGGTGTCCTATCTGTCTTTCAGGTGTTTGTTCATAATTGGGCATATGCATAGGCTAATTTAAAATGTCTTGTAGCTAAATTGAGGCTCATCTCCTTTTCTTCTGATGTAACATTGGGGTCATCAAGTTTAAAACTCTCAACCTTACCCCTTACATAAGCCCTGTAGCATTTATAAAAATTTATAAGCTTCATTATATCCTTATCGCCTGAAAGTTCTCTATATGAGTCAACAAAATATCTCGACAGGTCATCTTCACCGAAGAAATCAAGGTCCATGGCAAGGAATGCCACCTCAGACGCAACATCACCATATCTAAACCTGTCATTGAATTCAATGCAGTCAAATATATAAATTCTCTCTGTCAGGCATATATGCTCAGCCCTTAAATCGCCATGGCAATCCATTATCCTTTTTTGATTAATCCTCTTTTTAAAAAGTGCCATATTGTCCTCAATAAATCGTAGAGAAAAATCCTTTATGAAATTATATTCCCCATTACTCAGGCTGATTCCAATATATTTTTCTGTTTGTATGAAATTCTCATCAATATTTTTAGATATAATTCCTATATCTCCAAATTTACATATTTCATCATTTATATCTGCATGCTGGTGGAAGATAACCAATTTAGCAGCAATCTCTCGTATGGATGATTTATTTACCCTTTTATCAAGAATCATTCTATCCATCATCTTATCCTGGGGAAGACGCTTCATCCTGACTGCATATTCCTCTACCCACCCTTTCCCATCTAATGAAAGGATGCCTTTCTCTGAGGTAATTTGAGAAACCCCCAGATAAATTTCAGGTGAAAGACGGCTGTTTAATCTTATTTCCTGATCACAGTAGAATTTCCTTTTTTCAAGGGTTGAGTAATCGAGGAAGCCAAAATTCACAGGCTTTTTTACCTTATATACATATTCCCCTGCGAGGAACAGATAGGAGATGTGGGTCTGAATCATATCCACACTTTCAGGCTTAACGGGATATGTAGCAGGATTTAACATTAACTTTAATAAGGATGATGAATCCATAATCAGTGAATAGTGAATAGTGAACAGTGAACAGCAAGGTCTTTGTCTTTGCCCAAATCCCGCTTTAGCGGGATTTAAAATCGCCAATTCATCCTGAAATACTGTGTTATCAGTGATTTTGCTCCTCACCGTATTGGTGATATACGGTTCCGTCGCAAAATCACCTCTAGCCTTGTCTTTCAGGCGACTTGGCGATTTTACCCAAAATCCTAAATCGGATTTTGGGTTCTTTGTAATCTGATTACTGGTTGCCGATCACCGTTCACTGTATCGGTAGTATTATCTTTACTTTTGTACCTTTCCCTTCCTTACTTTTCAAATGAATAGATCCGTTATGACCCTCTATTATTTTTAAAACAGTAGATAGCCCTAACCCACTCCCGTTCTCTTTTGTTGTGAAGAAGGGGTCAAATATTTTCTCTAAATTTGCTTCAGGTATGCCTATCCCTGTATCATGAATAGTAATTTCCACCTCTTCTTCACCCTGATCTGGTGAGTTTGTTGTAGATTTTGAATGTATCTGAGTATCTCTTCTTTTGGCAGTTATTGTCATTGTCCCGCCTCTGTCCATTGCGTGTATAGAGTTAAGGCATAGATTCCATAGTACCTGTTTCATCTGTTTTGAATCTGCATGAATAAAAATCTCTCCCTCTGTAAAGGATGTTACAATATCTATATTTTGAGGATAATCCTTACTATTTTTTAGAAGTGTTATTGTCTCATTTATAAGCTCTAGCATATTACATCTGTGGATGTATTTTTTGGAAGGTGATGCATAAATAAGAAACTGAGTAATTATTGAGTTAAGTCTTTCTGTCTCTCGCAGGATAATTTCCATTAGTCTCTTATTTGAGTCTCCTAAAGAAAGCTCATCTTTGAGCACCTGTATTGAACCGCTTATTGAGGCAAGAGGGTTTCTTATCTCATGGGCAATCCCCGCTGTTATTCTACCTATAGCAGCTAATTTTTCACTCTTAATGACCTTTTCCTCCATATCTTTGATCCTTGTCATATCATCAAAGACACCTATTATCCCCCTGACATTATTACCTTCATCTTTCAGGAGAGAGATATTAATAGCAAAGTAAATCTTACGTCCATCTTTTCTTATGAATACCCCTTCATTATGTATGGGGTTTTCTATAAGATTATTATAGTGGTCTTCGAGGGGAGGAATATTAAAGAAGTTATAGTAAGGCTTCCCTCTCACTTCGGTGAATTTATAACCCGTTATCCCCGCTGCTGCCTGATTAAACGAAACTATCCTTCCATTCAAATCAGCTGTTACTAGACCGCTTCCCATATTCTTTACTACACTCTCATGAAAGGTCTTGAGCTGGATCAGGTCTTCACTCTTTTCCTCCAGTTCCTCTCCGGTCCTTTTGAGTTTTTCTGACAGGTAACCACTTAAAAATGCTACCATATAGAAGGCAGAGATGTTTAAGGATACTGTATATATAACTGCTTCACCTATTGATGATATATTTGAATCAAGGGTGTAAAATGTTAAGGGGTGTAATATATTGTAGAATTCTAAATTTGCCATAGAGCCGTAGAGTATACTTGAGATAGATGCAATTATGTAACTTCCCCTTTTATATAATATTATGCTGGCAGCTATGATAGACAGTATATATAAAAAGGGGAATGGGCTCTCAATTCCACCACTTATATAAATAACACCGCTCTCTACTAAGAGATCACCTATCAACTGTATATATGAAAAAAATTTAAGATTTTTTATAAAGGTAAGCAAAATAGAATATACGATAGTCAGAAGGTAGGTAACTATGATGAGGACTGTAACAGGAATAGTAAAAGGGAGCTGGTCTAACTTTATTTGAAATATGATGATTGTGCCAAGAAAGATGGAGATGACAACTACCCTGAGAACCATGAGGGTCTTTATCTTAAAGAGGAGTTCATTATGCATGCGAGTTAAAGAGTCAGGGAGTTTAAGAGTTTAAGAGTTGTTCGCATAACTCCTGAACCTTATTCCCCTGATGCAAGGGTTGCTAACTTAAATATCGGTAGATACATGGCAACAACAATAAATCCGACTGTTACCCCGAGGAATGCCATGAGGGCTGGTTCTAAAAGGGATGTGAGGGCTTCTACTGCTGTATCTACTTCCTCATCGTAGAAATCTGCAATCTTATTTAACATTGAATCCAGGGCACCTGCAGCCTCTCCTACCCCAATCATTTGAACTACCATTATAGGAAATACCTTCTTTTTTTCAAGTGGTTCAGCAATAGTTTTACCCTGTTTTATCTCTTCAATTATTGATAGAACTGCACCTTCTACCACCTTATTACCGGCAGTCCTCGCAGTAATATCCAATCCCTGTATAATCGGGACACCACTCGCAAGGAGGGTTCCCATTGTTCGGGTAAATTTAGCCACAGAGACCTTCTGAATAAGTGGACCAAAGACAGGAACCTTTAACATAAAGGTATCCACCACTAATTTACCTTTTTCTGTAGCATAAAATCTTTTAAACAAAAAAATAGCTACAACGACAAGCGGGATAAAAAAGACAATATATTTTTTTGTATACGCACTTGCGGACATGACTATCTGGGTTGGAAGGGGGAGGGCAGCACCAGCACCTTCAAACATGGTAGCAAAGGTTGGAATAACAAAAATCATCAGGAAAATTATAACAATGACTGCAATTGACACTATAGCGGTTGGATATACCATTGCAGATTTAACCTTTCCTTTCAGTGCCATTGCCTTTTCCATATACGCTGCGAGTCTCTTGAGTATCGCGTCCAGAATACCACCGATCTCACCGGCCTCTATCATATTGGTGTACAGGTTATCAAATATCTTTGGATGTTTTCTCAGGGCATCTGCAAAGGTATCACCTTTTTCTACCCTCGATTTTATATCAGCTATTGACTTGGCAAAACTTTTATTTTCTGCCTGTGCAGCGAGGATGCCAAGACACTGGACAAGTGGTAATCCGGCTTCAATCATGGTTGCAAATTGACGGGTGAATACAACAACATCCTTTTCTGTAGGGCCACCTCCACCAAAGCTGAGTTCTCTGGATTTTTTCTTAATTGATAAGACCTGCACCTTCTGTCTGCGGAAGATGAGCATTGCCTCATCCTGACTTTCAGCATCTACCTCACCTGTCTGTTCTCCGGCCTTAGTTTTTATTTTATAGATGAATGTTGGCATACCATCTCACTGAACAATGTTCATTATCATTGGTTAGCGTTTCTCCTCTTCATCTGCAATTTTAACGGAAAGGGCATCTAAACTCTTTTTAGCCTTTTCAAACTGAACTGCCACCTTTGCCAGTTTATCTGTGGTTATTTTAAGACGGTCTACAATGGCAAGTACAATGAGTTTCAGTTCGGCAGGTGTCTTATCAAGGAGTTTATCAAAATATTTTTTATCAATTATTCCTACATTTACATCGCCTACTGCTATGACGCTTGCAGTTCTTGGTGAATTGCCGAATAATCCCATCTCTCCAAAGACATCCCCTTCTTTGAGTGTCCCGATTTCTACATTCTTTTCAACAACCTTTTTTAAGACCCTTACCTTACCCGAAAGAATAATATATGCCTTTGTGCTTACAATACCTTCCGTAACTATTGCCTGTCCATTGGCAAATCTTTCTACAATAGCTGTTTTAATCATAACCCCCCTAATGGATGAAAATTGATAAATGACGATTGACGATTGAAAAAAATATTCCTTAATTCGTCATTCGTCATTCATTCACACCTTCCCTGCCTCCCTCAGTGATTCTTTGAAGACTTTGTAAAACTTGTCATTATCCGCTACAGATTTCTTTATTATATTTTTTAAATTTGGCAGGTCTTTTATATTGATCACTAAATTGGCACTCTTTACAAAGGCTGACATATTGTCAAAGGTTCTGAAATTATTACCCATAAGTGCAAAAAATATTTTTCTCCGTAAAGACATCGGCATTGGTTGTAAAAATTGTAAAACGGTGGTGTTTTCTGGTGTACTGTTATCAAATTCCTCGCTCAGTATTACAATATCATAGAGGGTAAATCTCATCCTGTTTATTGCATCCTCTGATGAAGATGCTGTACTGACTTTGTAATCTAGTTCATTTAATGCTGATTTGACGGCATCCTTATTTTTATTATCACATACTAGGGCAGTCCTTTGCCCTTCTTCTGAGAAATCTAAACTGACCTCATCTTCGGGGGGCTGTAATTGTACAGAAGATGGAGAGATAGCTGCTGGTGTTGTTGGCGATGGAGAAGGCTGTTCTATGGCTATTTTATTCTTGCACTGTGGGCATATAATACTGACCGCCCTTCCCTGAGGTATCTTTTCTTCAGGTATATGTATCTTTTTACCACATGAATTACATGTTATTTCCATGCTTCTCTCCATGAGTCACAAACTTACACAGATGTTTAAACCGTTTAAGCCGTTTAAACTGTTTGAACCGTTTTTAATTAGTCAGTGAAAGTCTGTGGCTGAAATTATTATTTTTTCTTTTTTCCCCTGAATGCATCAAACTCACTCTCTTTAGTATATTCTTCATCAAGTGACAATCCTTCAATGGAAGTTGTCTTTTCACCTTTCAATGCCTTTATCTGATCTATTCCTCTGCCTACAATAGCCTTTCTCGATGAATACGCCATAGCCGTTTCTTCAGTGATGAGCCCATCTTTATAAAGATTTAATATACACCTGTCAAATGTCATCATACCAAAGGCCTCTCCTGCATCTATGATCTCGTAAAAGGTTTTACCCTCTGATTCACCATTGAGTATTGTATCCTTTATCCGTAAATTCGTCCCCATAACCTCAAATGCTGCCACTCTCCCACCGCCAACCTTTGGAAGAAGTCTCTGACACACGATCCATCGTACTGTGTCAGTCAGTCTTATTCGTATCTGTTTTTCCTCATCCTTGTCAAACATCCCTATTATCCTGTTTATGGTTTGCCCTGCATCTACGGTATGGAGGGTGCTCATGACTAAATGCCCTGTTTCTGCAGCAGACAGACCAATCTCTACTGTCTCCCTGTCCCTCATTTCACCGACTAGTATTACCTTTGGTGCCTGTCTTAAGGCTGCCCTCAATCCTGTGGCAAAGGTATCGAAATCATTTCCAAGTTCTCTCTGATTGAATGTTGCCTTTTTATGAGGATGCACGAATTCAACAGGGTCTTCTAATGTTACCACATGGATAGATTTTGCATTGTTCACTTTATCAAGGAGTGCTGCAAGAGATGTAGATTTACCACTCCCGGTAGCACCTGTCACTAATATAATACCATTTTTCTCCTCTGCCATCTTGTGAAATGCAGGAGGGAGCTTGAGATCCTCAATAGTAGGAATTCTGGTCTCAAGTTTTCTCATAACGATAGAATAATAACCTCTCTGAGAAAAGATATTTACCCTGAACCGTGCCTTTCCCGTTAAATAGTAAGAGGAATCGCAGGAACCTTCCCGAATAAGGGTTTCACAGAGTCTCCTGTCCTGATTTATCAGATTTAATGCAAATATCTCAGTCTGAAACGGTGTAAGCTTTTCTAAAAGAGGTTGAAGAGGGACTGCTATGAGTTGTCCTGACGATTCTACCTGAAGGGGTTTATCCACAGTTATGTTTAAATCAGATACATTTCCATGGGTTTCAAGCATGGTAGTCAGGATATAATCAATCTCAGGTTTTTTCATAACATACCTTTTAGTCCGAAAATACCTTTTGCCACAGAGAACACATTGTGGCAAAGCCACAACCAAAAAAGGAAAAAAGGAAAATTTTTAGCCACGGATGGACACGGATAAAACAAATCTTTTTATTGTTTTATTGTTTTGTTTTCTGTATTTTTCCGTGTGAATCCGTGGCTTCAATTGTTTTTTAGTGTTTTTTATTGAAAAAAACCTTGCCAAAAAAACAAGGTTTAATAACCTTGTATTACAGAGGACTCAGAGAAAAAATTTAACTTCTTAAATCTCTGTGACCTCTGTGGCTAAAATTTTATTTCCCTTTGTGAGCCATAGGCTCGTGAGGGTTTCATTAAAAATCTTCTGGAGGTTTTTTCAGAAACTGGGCAAACCTCTGTTTCTCTATGGATTTATCATAGGCATCATCTGACGAAATCCATCCTTTATTTAATAGATCCAGAATAGCGTCATCGAGAGATTGCATTCCATATTTTTTCCCTGTCTGAATCGCTGAAGGAATTTGAAAGGTCTTTTCTTCTCTTATCAGATTTGAAACTGCTGGTGTAACTATTAATATCTCTAATGCTGCACATCTGCCTTTTTTGTCAATCCTTTTAAACAGATTCTGGGCTACAACCCCTTTCAATGATTCAGAGAGTGTTGTTCGTATCTGTGCCTGCTGGTTTGCAGGGAAGACATCTATTACCCTGTCTACCGTCTTGGCAGCGCTCTGGGTATGAAGTGTGCCAAAGACCAGATGACCAGTTGATGCAGCAGTAAGGGCAAGCTCAATGGTCTCTAAATCCCTCATCTCGCCAACTAATATTATATCAGGGTCTTCTCTCAACGCCCCTCGTAAGGCAGCAGCAAAGGACTTAGTATGTAAACCTACCTCTCTATGGTTTATAATACATCCCTGACTTTTGTGGACAAATTCAATAGGATCCTCAACGGTGATTATATGGTCTTTTCTGTTTTTATTTGCAAAATCCATTATTGCTGCAAGTGTAGTAGATTTACCACTGCCAGTAGGACCTGTAACAAGCACTAAACCTTTATTGAGCATGGCGAATTTTTTGACAACTGATGGCAGTCCTAACTGTTCGGCAGTGAGAACATCGCTGGGTATCTGTCTGAAGACAGCCGCAACACCATACTTTTGCTGGAAGAAGTTTGCCCTGTATCTTGCCAGTCCGGGTATCTCATAACCAAAGTCCACATCTCCTGTCTCCTCAAATTTTTTTACCTTCTCTTCAGGTGCAATCTCATAGAGCATTGCCTTAAGCTCATCATTATCAAGAACCTTATACTTTACCCTCTCCATTTCGCCGTGAATTCTCAATATCGGTTGCTGCCCGGATACCATGTGCAAATCAGAGGCCCCCTGGTCAGCCATAAGCTTGAAAAAGGCATCAATCTTAGCCATAGCAAATCTCCGGATTATAGAATACAGAATAGGAGCTGTATTCCCCTTTATTCTGACTTCTGACTTCTGACTTCTGAATTCCTCTTTTCGAGTTCCTCTATCAATATCTTTCTTACAATCTCTATCGGCATTTCATATCCTGTCCATATTTTAAAAGAGAGATTTCCCTGATAAATGAGCATGCCGAGTCCATTTAATATACGTGCACCCCGTATGGATGCCTCCTGCAGAAGTCTGGTTTTAAGCGGTCTATATACTATATCACAGACCATATGCCTGTCAGACAGGTAATCATAGGGGAATAATGGTTCTAAATTATTTTTCATTCCGACCGGAGTTGTATTAATAAGGATATCCGCTTCCCTGATATATTGAATCAAAAGCCTATCCTTTAAAGATATTGCCTTTAAGAATTTTGAGTTTTGATGACTGAGCTTTGAATTTATATATTCTACCAACTTTACTCCCCTCTCTATAGTTCTATTTGCAATGATTATTCTCTCTGCCCCAGCTACAATTAACTTGATAGCAATTGCCCTCGCAGCACCACCTGCACCAAAGATTATTATATTTTTCCCTCTTACATCTTCATGGGCATCTATTCTCAGGGATTCAATAAAACCATTACCATCAGTATTATAACCTTTAAGGCTTCCCCTTTCAAGTTTAATGGTGTTAACAGCACCGATCAGTTCAGCCTCTTCCTCTAAATAATCTAAAAATTGGATAACATCTTCCTTATAGGGTATTGTTATATTCATACCCTTTATCTCCAGCCCCTTTAACCCCCTTATAGCAATGGATAAATTTTCTTTTTTTACTTCAAAAGGGAGGTATATGTAGTTGAGACTGAGATGTTTAATTGCGGTATTGTGCATAAGGGGAGAGAGGGTGTGACCGATTGGATTACCTATAATTCCAAGAATGTATGTCAATCTATATTTCCCCTGTTTTAACTTGAGTCTTAGGATCCTCTTTAAAATTATCTATTATTCCTTTCAGAATTATACTGAATTTATCTATATTTTTCTCTGACTCCTTTATAACATCCACGTGTCTTGTAATTTCACCTGATTTGTTTGTAATAAGTGATATTCCTATTACCTTCATATTAAGTGCCCTTGCCATGATTACCTCTGGAACTGTTGACATGCATACAGCATCTGCACCTAACCGTTTGAGCATTTCTATCTCTGCAGGGGTTTCATAAATTGGTCCGGGTACAGCAGCGAGAATACCTTTTTTCAAGTTTATGCCTGCACTTTGTGCAAATCCCTCTGTTAATGCCATATACCTTTTATCATAGGTATCTGTCATATTTATAAATGGTTCAAATTCACTTTCTGCAATACCATTCTCAAAATAATTAATGATCGGATTTGTCCCCATTAAGTTTATATGATCTTTTATAAGCATAATATCACCAGGGTTGAAATCTGGATTTATACCTCCTGCTGCATTTGTTACAATAATTAATTGTATTCCAAGCTGGTGAAGAACTGTTACTGGAAATGTAACATCTTTCATTGAATACCCTTCATAGTAATGAAACCTCCCTTGCATTGCTGCTACTGAGAGTCCTTTTATTGTGCCTATGGCAAGTCTTCCAGAATGTCCCTTTACACCAGTTTCAGGAAAATGCGGTATCTTACCATAGGGTATAGAATTACCATCCTCTATGTTCTTTGCAAATCCTCCAAGACCGGTTCCCAGTATTATACCTAAACAAGGGCTTGTGCCTATTTTTTCTCTTATAAATTCTGCTGATACCCTTGCCTTGCTTATATCCGTCATTCCCTGACTCAATATATTTTTACACAAATAATACATTAACCAAAGAGGACACAGCGTGGCAAAGCTACAACCAAAAATAGGACACAGATTACGCAGA
>JACQQJ010000215.1 GCA_016207035.1 Nitrospinota bacterium
GCTAATCATAATTTATCTGTGTTTTTCCGTGTCTTTATTTTTTATCTTTCTCTGTGACCTCTGTGTTCTCTGTGGCAATAATTCTTAAGCCACTTTCCTTTTTACATAATTCATCAATCCGCCTGCATTTATCAACTCCTGCATAAATGGAGGGATTGGCTTTGCATGATAAGTTTCATTTTTTGTTTTGTTATCTATTACACCTGTGGAAGGGTCTACCTCAATCTCATCCCCTTCTCTAATCTTCTCCGGTGCATCTGTGCTTTCAAATATGGGAAGTCCCATATTGAACGAGTTGCGATAGAATATCCTTGCAAAACTCTTAGCTATTACACAGGATATTCCTGCACCCTTTATTGCAATTGGTGCATGCTCCCTTGATGAACCACAACCAAAATTTTTATCAGCCACAATTATATCTCCGCGTTTCATCTTCTTTATGAAATTAGGGTCTGCATCCTCCATGCAGTGTTTTGCCAGCTCCTTCGGATCAGAGGTATTCAAATATCTCGCTGGAATAATTGCATCTGTGTCAATATCAGCCCCAAATTTCCATGCCTTGCCTTTAAGCTTCATATGAAGTTCCTCATTTCTATAGAATGATCTTTCAGTCTACTTCATCAGGGCTACTGATTCTTCCAAGGACTCCCGATGCCGCCGCGACTGCTGGATTTGAAAGATAGACCTCACTCTTTGGATGCCCCATCCTGCCGACAAAGTTTCTGTTTGTAGTAGATATTGCCCTCTCCCCTTCTGAAAGAACACCCATATGCCCTCCGAGACATGGTCCGCATGTAGGGGTGCTTACCGCAGCCTCTGCATCGAGGAATATATCAATCAATCCTTCATTGATTGCCATCTTATATATCCTCTGGGTAGCAGGGATAACTATCATCCTTACATCTTTGTGCACCTTCTTTCCTTTGATAACAGAGGCAGCCTCTCTCAAATCCGTTATCCTTCCATTCGTGCACGAGCCAATCACCACCTGGTCTATCTTGATATTGCCAACCTCACTTATAGGCTTAGTATTTGAAGGGAGATGAGGAAAGGCTACCTGAGGTTCAATATCATTACCGTTAAACTCAAATACCTCACTATAATGTGCATCTTTATCGCTCCTGTATATCTTGAAATCCCTCTTTGCCCTTTCCTTCACATAAGCTATTGTTTTATCATCAGGATTGATAATCCCGCTCTTTGCCCCTGCCTCTATTGCCATATTAGCCATGGTAAACCTTCCATCCATCGAAAGGTTATCTATAATATCACCAGTAAACTCCATTGCCTTATACAATGCACCATCTACCCCTATCTTCCCGATTGTATAGAGAATTAAATCCTTTCCCGTAACCCACTTCTTTAATTTTCCATAAAATATAAATTTGATTGATTCCGGGACCCTGAACCATATTTCTCCTGTTATTATGGCAGCAGCTAAATCTGTGCTTCCAATACCTGTAGAGAAGGCCCCCAATGCACCATATGTGCATGTATGAGAATCGGCACCTATAATAACATCACCTGGCAGGACAAGCCCCTCTTCCGGCAGGAGGGCATGTTCAATACCCATTCTCCCTACCTCAAAGTAGTTTGTTATTCCAAATTCTCTTGCAAACTCCCTCAGAATCTTAACCTGTTCTGCTGATTTTATATCCTTATTCGGTGCAAAATGGTCAGGGACAAGAACAATCCTCTCCCTATTAAAGACATTTTTTGTACCAACCTTTTTAATCTCCTCAATGGCAAGAGGGGCAGTAATATCATTCCCAAGGGCAATATCCACCTTTGCCATTATTAAATCCCCGGGAGATACCTCTTTTTTCCCTGCATGTTCTGCGAGAATTTTTTCAGTAATGGTCATTTCTATATGTTAAAAAATAAAGAGTGAGTTTAATCCCTCAACTACTTTTTTTTAAGGAGTAAATTAATATATTATACCAAAAAAATGAAGGAAAAGGAGACCATTTTATATAATTGACTATGTGTTAAAAAGATTATACAGTATATATAAATGATGGGGGTTCACTATGCCACATATATCCCAGGTTAATAATAATTATTACAGCCGATATCGGGAAACTGCGCCGGATACTAATACAAGAGATGGGAATACGGTAGAAGATGTGCGAAGGGCAAGATATGAGGATGAACAGATAAGAGAAACCGAAATAAGAAACATAGAGACTCAGGAGAACAGAAGAAATAGATATACAAGCGAAGAAGAAGTGGGTGGGACAATAAACATCAGGGTATGATCTCTTAACCCCCCTTGAAGAACAAAAACATAATAAGCCACAGAGGTTACAGAGGTCACAAAGAAAAGGTCACCAGTCATTAGTCACCAGTTTTTTTACTGGTGCACTGGTGTCTGGTATCCTATCTGTCTTCTTCTGTGTTCTCTGTGAACTCTGTGGCTAAATTTTTATAATTTCCTTTACATAATTTGCGATCATCGTTTCATAACCCCCTGTTCAGAGAGGGACTATATTTTCTATTCTAAATTTATAATGGTAATTAATCGTTTCCCCATCAATTTCTATTGGCATGGAGATTGAAAAGGTTTTTCCTCTGTTTCTGAGAGCAAGGTCATCCGTTCGATTAAACAACGGCCTGACATACCATGTCCATTCCTCAATGAACTCAATATTTTCTAAAGGAACAATGAGGTTATTAATCTCTCTTTTTGCATTTATTCGTTGTAGAGGTTGTTTATCCTGTTTTTCAGTAAATAAATTATCAAAACCTACTACCTTATGAGAGGCCCCTTTTGTATCCACAAAGTTTAACCTATCCCATAGAATTGTTAATTCTTTGTCAGTCTTATTTTTTAATCTGAAAAATATCTTTTTATCTTTAATGGTAAATTTTATTAAGATTTTGTCATCCTCAAATTCCCTGTAATAGTTTGGTGGCTGTTTTATTCCATTTTTATGAACGACAGGCTCTACCAAGGCATAGGTATTGTGATATTTATACGGGCTTATTTCTGCGCAACTTATTAAAAATAGTAAATTGTGAACGGCAAACAGTGAAAAAAATAAAATTCCTCTTATTCCTGACTGATGACTATTATCTATAAATATCGTTTGCATCTATCTGTCTCGCCCTTTCCCATTTTAAATTCATATACGAAAGTCTTTGAATAAAATCTTTAATAATTTTATTCTCATTCTGCCCTCCACTCCCTTTCTGCAAATGAATTTTTTTTAATTCACTCTTTATGAATTTTCCTATTTTTTGGGGATGGAAACAGAAGGCATTTGAAAAAAAGTATTTCTCTCTAAAAGGGAGCAGCCTTGCCTCTACTATATCTCCCTTTCTGAAACTAAAATGACTATTATCTTCACTGACATTATACCGCTCCATCATAAACAGGTCTTTTATTCTAATAAACTCCTTCTTTTGTCCCTTTACTTCAAAAATACTGTGTATGTTATTTTTAATTCCACGAAGGAATTCGATTTCTTCTTCAC
>JACQQJ010000213.1 GCA_016207035.1 Nitrospinota bacterium
AAAAAAAGATGTCAAGGAAAATTTTTTATATTTTGTTACATTTGGAAAGTAAGCCCCGCACCTTATAGAATATTACACCTTTTAAAGCGGTGATGAATTTGAATATCGCAATAATATTCATTCATTTCTTTGCATTATGAAAAGAAAGTTGTGCCTGAAATAGTCTAAATAAATGCCTTTCTAAATAAAACTAAAGTTTCAGTATTCATTTCCGATAAAGATGTTGAGCATCTTGTAAATCTTTTATAAGAGGGGGTGATGAATAAAAGGCAGGGTTTAAGACTCATCTGAAAGTGGAATATCGGGCTTGACCACTAAAAATATATAGCCTGATAATGGGAATTGGGATTTGCGATTTCGGATTTTGGATTTAAATCCGAATTCTGATTTCCGAAATCCAAAATTCAAAGGGGGTAGGGATGCCCTTATTATTCAAGGAGGATATATGCCATTACGAGTTTACAGTAATCTCTATTCTTTAAATGCCCAGAGGAACCTGGGGACTAATAATGCAAACCTGGGAGTTTCTCTTGAAAGGTTGTCTTCTGGTCTGAGGGTAAACAGGGGTGCTGATGATGCAGCAGGTCTTGCTATATCTGAAAAACTGAGATCAGATATAAGGGCAATAGGCCAGGCAGTAAGGAATTCCAATGATGGTATCAGTATTATAAATACAGCAGAAGGTGCCCTGAGTCAGCAGGCCTCCATGTTAACCCGTATGAGAGAGCTTGCAGCACAGGCCTCTACAGGGAGTGTCGGTTCCACAGAGAGACAGACCATTCAGAGGGAGTTTGCAGCCCTCAGAGATGAAATAGACAGAATCACAACAGTTACAGAATTTAATGGGCAGAAACTGGTTGATGGAAGCCTCAGTGCAAGTATTACTACATCAAATCAAATTGTTATCCAGATTGGTTTTAAGTCAACATCTAATGATAGAATTAACCTCAATACTACCATTGATTTAACTGCCATGGACTCCACAGGTCTTGCCATACAGAACCTATCTGTTACAGCCGCAGCTCAGGCACTGACAGCACTATCAACGATCGGCAGCGCTATTTCAAAGGTAACGGATGCCCGTGGAAGACTCGGTGCAGTTCAGAATCGCTTCACCTATACGATAGCTAATCTACAGACGAGTTCTGAGAACCTTCAGGCTGCAGAATCCCAGATAAGAGAGGCGGACTATGCAAGTGAAATCTCGACTTTTACCAGAAACCAGATACTTGTTCAGGCATCAACTGCAATCCTTGCCCAGGCAAACCTAGTGCCACAGACGGTATTACAGCTCTTAGGATAAATTGATAAAGGCGGTATTGAGAGGGAATATAAAAATACTAACATTTAACATATCGCCTATAAAAGATGGGGGTGATGATTATGTCTATCAGCAGAATATCGGAAAAAACATCTCAACCACTCGTCAATTCCTTTGAGTCATCTCAGGACAGTCCACCTATGGCACAAGATGTTAAGAATACTGAATCTGTAAACAAGACAACGGTAAATACAGAGGACATCAAGGGTGAACTTGAAAAGTTGAATAAGATTGTTAAGATTTACAGCAACAAGATAAATTTTGATATTGACCAGAAGACAAACCAGATAGTGGTTAAGGTTGTCGATGGTAAAACTGACAAGATAATCCGGCAGATTCCGCCAGAAGAGTTAATAAATTTATCAATGCGTATGGATGAACTCAAAGGAATGATTTTTGATGACGGCGGTTAGGAAAACAAAGTAGGCAGTAGGCAGTGAGAAGTAAGCAGAAAAAAACTGCCTAATGCCTACTCCCTACTGCTTACTATTTTTCTAAAATTCCCCTAAAGTAATCCTGCCTATACTCCGATAAATTAAGCAAATACATTGAAAAGTTAGTAAATATAAATAACTAACACTGACACTATTTTCGGGGGTTATTATGGCTCTCTCTGTTGATGGACTGGCATCAGGGCTTGATACCACAAATATAATTTCAAAACTGATTGAATTAGAGCGGAAGCCTGTAACACTCTTAGAAAATAAGAAATCGATCCTGGATAACCGGTTTTCCGCATGGCAGGAATTTAATGTAAAGCTGTCGGTTTTAGAAACTGCAGTAAATACTATAAATAAGAAGAGTGAGTTTATTGGTATTTCATCTTCCTTTGTAAATAATAACCCCCTTTCAACCCAGTCTGTTTTAACTGCTGCTGCCTCAAGCACCGCTTCATCAGGGACATATACCATCAAAATAAGTTCTACTGCAAAGGCTGAAAAGGAGGTATCTCAGGGTTTCTCTTCCATTTCGTCTGTGTTGGGAGCAGGATTTGGGACACTGAGTATAACTGCTGGCTCCAAGACAACAAAAATAAATGTTGACTCAAATAATAATACATTAGATGGATTAAAGAACTCTATCAATAATTCAGATGCAGGGGTTATAGCCTCCATAATAAACGACGGTGGTTCTTATAGACTTTCTATAACAGGGGTTAATACAGGGTCTGATAATAAAATCTCTCTACAGGATAATATACAGAAGAGCGGATTGGGTGCAAATATATCCCTATTCTCATGGAGTGAGACACAGTCCGCATCGAATGCCAGTATTGAGCTGGACGGTATAAGCATAAGCAAAAACTCCAATACAGTAACAGATGTAATCGATGGGGTTACTTTGAACATTCAGTCAGCAGGTTCTGGCACGATAACTTTTACATCTGATAGTGCAAAAGTCAAACAGGATATATCAAATTTTGTAAATGCCTATAATGAAGTCCTCAACTTTATAAAAGAACAGTTTACCTATGATACGAATAAGAAAAAGACAGGGGGGCCACTTTTTGGCAATAATACCCTTATGTCTGTTCAGCAGAAATTAAGGGGTATTGTATCAAATACAGTTCCAGGGCTATCAGGAAAATTTACCTATATTTCACAGATAGGCATAAGGACAGGTGAAGATGGTAAATTATCTATAAATGATTCTGAACTCTCTGACGCATTGCGTGATGATTATACAGGGGTAAGCAAGCTCTTTATAGAGTCTGGGAGTTCTACGGATGCCAATGTTACTTATGTCACCAATTCTGAGGATACAAAAGGGGGAACTTATGAAATCAGGGTCTCTGGGGGTGTTGTTCAATTGAGAAAGAGCGGCACCACCGAATGGCATAATGCAACCGGGTCAGGAAATTACTGGACAGGGGGGAGTGGATTTGATGAAGATGGGCTAAGGATAAGGTTAAATAATGTGTCAGACGGGACATTTGGAACAGTGACAGTCTCCCTCGGGATAGCAGAGCAATTGACTACAGAAATAAAATTTCTTACCGATAAGTCTTATAAGGGATTGATTTTTGCGGAAGAGGAGGGTATACAAAAGAGCAATAAAGATGTTCAGGACCAGATAGATGACCTGAACTTGCGTATCAGTCAAAAGGAAGATAGCCTGAAGAGGAGATTTACACTCCTTGAAGTAATGCTGAGTAAGCTCCAGAGTCAGGGGAACTATTTAAATCAGCAGCTCTCAAATCTTAATAATGTATCAACAGCGAGGAAAAAATAGCCTGTTTCTAATAGCTTATAGTTGATAGTCATTATAAATCTTTAAGTTATAAAAAGGAGGATGTTGTGTTAAACAATGGACTTGTGAAGAACTATAATGATACACAGATATTAACTGCAAAAAGGGTGAAGCTGGTTTTAATGATGTATGATGGTGCTATAAGATTTGCAAAGGAGGCAGTCAAAAGGATACATTCAAAAGATATTGCAGGGAGGGGTGTTTATATAAGGAGGGCACAGGATATAATATTAGAACTGTTAAATTCACTTGACAGGGATAGGGGAGGAGAAATTGCTGATAATCTATCAAGGCTTTATCTCTTCATGAACAGGAATCTTATCATGGCTAATATACAGGGAGAAGAGAAATTTATAAATGAAATCATCGGGATACTTTTAGAATTAAGGGATGCCTGGGGTAGTGTAATTAATAATGAAAATAAAAGTGAACAGATGATGAATGAAGGCAATGAAAGGTATATTGAAAAAAAATTAGCTATCAGGTGTTGATCTCTCATAATAAAAATGGAATTCAAAATATGAATAATTAGGAAGTACAAGATTTATCCTCTGTTTTTATCTTAACCCTGACGAAGGAAAAAATTTCCTCTTTTTTGCCCCACCATAGTATCTTTAAAGAGCATGCATTTTATCTATTTGAAATAATAGATATTTTTATAAATGTGGCTCATCCTATTCCTGGCATATTGTTTGCACTTTATCCCCTTTAATTTAATTCCGATAATAATGTATGAAGATTTTAACCTTTAACTGGCATGAGGCATATATATGTTCCCTCACTAGGACAGGTCATGATTTTGAGATAGTTGAGCGATCCAAAGGAGGGAGTCAGATATGGTTCTATCAGACAAGACCTGTCCCTGAAAATGCAATCATAGTCAAAGAGGCTGATGCCTTAAAGAGGCTGGCTTCTAATTATTACGATTGGGCGGTCTGTCATAATTTGAAAGACTTAAACGATGTTAAGAATTTCCCTGTCTCAAAGATATTAATATTTCATAATAT
>JACQQJ010000217.1 GCA_016207035.1 Nitrospinota bacterium
AGAGACACAGAGGCACAGAGTTAAGACCTGAAGTTAAGAAGTTGAGAAGTTAAGAGCTTTTTTCTTATCTTCCTATTTTCTCATTTTCTCATCTTCTTGTTTTTTTTCTCTGTGTCTCCGTGGCTCTGTGGTTAATCAAGCTTTTGTTTCCTTCTTGACTTTGAGCACTACATTGTATTAGATTACCTATACAAAGACAAGGTAAAACAGGCTACGATGAAAAAGAATACAGGGCAAGGATTTAACCTCGCCTTCATAATTCTGTTATCTCTTTTATTTCTCTCCGCGTATTCTCTCGGCGAGGAAAGAAATGCGATTGTTTTAAAGATTGATGGTGTTATAAATCCTGTATCTGCAGAATATATCCTCAATGGAATACGAGAGGCATCTGTCAGCAATGCCGAATTTTTAATTATTCAGCTTGATACACCAGGTGGTCTTGATACATCAATGCGTTTAATAATAAAAGAGATGATGGCTTCAAATATCCCGACAGTAGTATATGTATCACCCAGCGGTTCAAGGGCTGCATCTGCCGGCACTTTTATAACAATTGCAGCCCATATAGCTGCTATGGCCCCCGGGACAAACATAGGTGCTGCACACCCTGTAAGTATGGGCGGGAGGATGGACAGGGAGATGTCTAAAAAGGTCGAGAATGATGCAGCCGCATATATTATTTCTCTTGCAAAAAAAAGGGGGAGGAATGAGTCTTGGGCGGAGAAGGCAGTCAGAAAGAGTGTATCCATATCCGAAGATGAGGCAAAGAAGGAACATGTAATTGATATCGTAGCAGAGAATATTAACTCACTTTTAAAAGAAATACATGGAAGAAAAGTAGAGGTTGTAAGTGGAGAGAAGGTCATTCATACAGAAGGAATTAAATTAAGGTATATTGAGATGACCTTGAGGCAGAGGATTCTTGATGCACTCTCAAATCCAAATATTGCATATATACTTATGATTCTGGGATTCTACGGGTTATTCTTTGAACTTTCAAATCCAGGGGCTATACTCCCTGGTGTAGTTGGTGCTATATCCCTTATACTTGCCTTCTATTCTTTGCAGGCGCTCCCTGTAAATTATGCCGGTCTCCTCCTTATATTGCTCGGCATTATTATGTTTATTCTTGAAATAAAGGTGGTAAGTTATGGTGCCCTTACTCTCGGCGGGCTTATATCTCTCATATTGGGTTCAATGATGCTCATTGAATCCCCTGCACCATACATGAAAATCTCTCTGTATTTAATTTTACCCTCTGCAGCGGCAACTGCCACCTTTTTCTTCTTTTTAGTAGGGGCTGGTGTAAAGGCACAGAGGAAAAAACCGACAACTGGAAAGGAAGGGTTGATAGGAGAGACGGGTTTTGCCAAATCAGATATAATAGGTTCGGCAGGCCATCCAAGAGAGGGTAAGGTATTTGTCCATGGTGAATTATGGGATGCATACAGCAGTGAAGATATTATAAAGAGTGGCAGCGAAGTAGTGGTCACAGGGGTTGAAGGGTTAAAATTAATTGTAAAAGCAAAAACAGTTTAAACAGTTTGAACCGTTTAAACAGCTTATTGAGGAGGTCAAGATGAGTGCAATATCAGTATTTTTTATTGTCATAGCCCTCTTAATATTCTCATCTATAAAGGTGCTAAAAGAATACGAAAGGGGTGTAATTTTCAGACTGGGCAGGTTTTTCAATACAAAGGGACCTGGATTGATCATTGTATTACCAGGGATTGATAAAATGGTAAGGGTAAGTCTGAGATTAATAACCATGGATGTACCCCCACAAGATATAATAACAAGGGATAATGTTTCTGTAAAGGTAAATGCAGTTGTATATTTCAGAGTCATTGATCCAGAGAAGGCAATAATTGAGGTAGAGGATTATCTCTATGCAGCCTCTCAGCTATCCCAGACAACCCTGAGAAGTATACTCGGTGCTGCAGAGTTAGATGAACTCCTCTCTGCCAGAGATAAAATAAATGCAAATCTCCAGACAATTCTTGACAAACGTACTGACCCCTGGGGTATTAAGGTAGCCAATGTGGAGGTTAAACATGTAGATTTACCTCAGGAGATGCAGAGGGCAATGGCTAAACAGGCAGAGGCAGAGAGAGAGAGAAGGGCAAAGGTAATAAATGCAGAAGGTGAATATCAGGCAGCACAAAAACTTACCGATGCTGCTGAGATAATCAGCAGAGAACCTTCAGCCTTACAACTCAGATACTTACAAACACTCAGAGAAATAGCATCAGAAAATGCCTCAACGACCATCTTTCCAATACCCATAGACTTATTCGAGCCATTTTTAAGATTGAGGGAGAAAAGGAATGAGTAAAAACCTTCTGGAGAATTGCCGTCAGAGGAAATCTTTCCTCCTGACGGCAAAATTATAAATAGGAAAATCTTCTCATAAGTTTATCATCTTTTATGTTGCAGGACGTTTTACTTCTAAATTTTTACAAATGTGCTTTCCTTCTTTCACTGTATAAATGCTGACAGCCATATCACCGACTTTCACATCCGACAGGGTTTTTTTAGCAGCAATCCCTAAGGTAATCTCTGTATCAGGGTTAACATCACATTTTATAACACCATGCTTCTCGGTCTTTAAAGTAAAATAATTTGCCTTCGTATCAACTGAACTTATCTCTCCTGCAGCCTCCATAACCTTCTCAGAACCCATATTTCCTATAAATACAAAAGCAATCCCTGCAAATGCAATAATCACATAAAGGATTACCATTTTTGTAGTAAATAAATGTTTCATTAATTTTCACCACCTTTCAAACATTTAAATTCACTATAAATATGGTATCTAATAGTTATTATTGTCAAGTTGCAAACCTCCGAAACTATTCACAAAAAAATCTTTAACTACTTGAATTATAT
>JACQQJ010000221.1 GCA_016207035.1 Nitrospinota bacterium
ATTAATTACCTGAAAGAAGAGGAAAATTGCTATAAGGAGATACTTTCTTTATCCAAAAGACAAAAAGATGCCCTTATCAATAACAAAGGAAATATTTTAGATGGGATAATAAAAGAGAAAGATATATGGATTGATAAGGTAAAACAGATTGATGATAATCTTATCCATGTAATCAATAAAAATAATTTAAATAATTCTTATGAATGGTTTATAAAAAAAATAGAGTCAGTTTTAAATGAAATTATTAAAATAGAAAATGAGTGCAGGACTTTTATTGTAAATAATATGGCAGATATGACTGATGAGATAAAAAATATGAACAGAGGCAAACAGGTGGCACGATTATATTCTACAAAAGGTATTTATACCCCTAAATTTATAAATGCAAGAGAATAGGTGATGTATGGGGCTCACAATTGAAAGTATACAAAATGTCATCAGGGCATATAATCAACAGCTGAAATTTAAAGAGAGGCTTTCTTCCATAAAAAAACATGAAACTGAGCAGGTGCAAAAGGATACTGTAACTATATCGAATGAGGGGAAAAAGTTGCTTGAGAAACGGAAGGTCTCGAAGCCTACTTCTTCTGTTCTTGAATAGGCTGTTTCGGTGGCCTTTTCTTTACTAACTGCTCACTAATCTGGGCAGCGAGAGCTGGGTTTATATTGCCCAAAATCTTTGCAGCATTCTTACCTTTCATTCTCGATAATATCTGTATCGTGATATCCTTATCAAGTTTTTCAATCTGTGCAGCAGCTTCAGCAGGTGACATTGCACTGTATACCTTTACCATATGGTTAATACTCTTCTCCTCTAAATCCTTCCTCAGGAGTATCAATTTTTCAATATCAGATTTAATTGTCTCAAGATCATTCAGCTTCTGCTGAATATTCTGCTGAATCAAATTTAACTGCTCCTCTTTTAATTTTATTTCATCCTCTTTCTTTGCCAGTTCCTCCCTCTTTTTTTCAAGAGATTTTAATATCTCAAGGTCAATTTCTGATCTGAATTCAGGCTTTTCTGGCGAAGATACTTCATTTTTTTGCTGGGCATATGAAATTGGCACTAAAGAGAAACGTGCAATATTGAGCCCTTGCTTTGAATGACCAGGTAAAAAATATTCCACTTTCCCCGTATCTATCTTCCATGCTTCTTTTCCAATCAGGGCGATTGTTACAGCAAGTTTTACTGATAAGAACAGAACAAAAATTATTCCGACCTGTCTATTGGACATACCTATCCCTTATAAATCTATTTACTCCAATTTCATCCATAAGTCTCTGCTCTTTACTATTCATGTCCCTTTTGTACTCCGTATATCTCCTCTCCTTAACTACCTCCAATATTTTTCTTTTCTTCACTGCATCAATGAGTTCTATAATTTTCTTATCAACCTTATCCTGACATTCTTGACTAATCCGTCTCTGAACCTTTATCTTCTCCTCAAGTGCATCCAGATAGTCAAAGTATAATTTAATTTCTCCTATATGTATGAATAAAATCTTTCCGCCACTCCCATCCTGTATTCCACCTAATTCCTTTATATGTATATCTCTCGTACCCTCATATGCTCCAAGCCTATTCTCTTCAATGGCTAATTGTTTCTTTAGTTCGGATAATTCCTTAAGGAGATTTTCCTCAATGGTCTTTCTATAATTTAAAATGGACTCAAGTCTAAAACGAAACATAAGTTTAAAAAGTAAAGAGATGGATAGGTAAACAGGTTATCAGGTAAACCCCGTCACCCCACCCTGGACAGTGGGGCATTTTGACTTGGGAGAAACCATATTACCCTCATTCACCCAGTTAGAAAGGGCTTTTAACAGAGTTCATCCCCAATCTTAAGAGTTGGCATGCTATGGGTAACGGGGTAAACCTTTTTACCTCATAACCTTTTATCCATTTAACCTTTAAAAAGGCTCTTTAATGAATCAAGACTTTCATTATAATCAGAACTCTCGTCTATTCCCTGAACAAGGTATCTATTAACTGTGTCTATCATTTCAATAGCATAGTCTATATTTGGATTACTCCCCCGGACATAAGCACCGATATTGATGAGGTCTTCTGCCTCTCTATAGGTAGCAATAACTTCCCTTAATTTATTTGCAAGCTTCATTTGTTCTGGGGACACTACATCGATCATAACCCTGCTTACGCTATTCATTATATCAATTGCCGGGTAATGATTATGGGCTGCAAGACTCCGTGATAAAACAATATGCCCATCAAGTATTGCCCTTGTTGAATCTGAAATTGGTTCACTCAGGTCATCTCCTTCAACAAGAACTGCGTAGAGACCAGTAATACTCCCTTTATCAGAGGCTGTCCCTGCCCGTTCTAATAATTTAGGAAGTGTGGCAAAAACAGAAGGTGTGTAACCCTTTGTTGTAGGTGGCTCACCTATAGCCAGTCCAACCTCCCTCTGTGCCATAGCAAAGCGGGTAACCGAATCCATCATAAGAATTACATCCCTACCACGTTCTCTAAAATATTCAGCTATAGCAGTAGCAATAAATGCACCCCTCATTCTTATAAGAGGAGGTTGGTCAGATGTTGCTGCCACAACCACTGATCTCTTCAAACCCTCTTCACCGAGGTTCTTTTCTATAAAGTCTTTCACCTCTCTCCCTCTCTCACCGATAAGGGCAATGATATTTACATCTGCCTTCGTATTCCTTGCTATCATTCCCATGAGTACACTCTTCCCTACCCCGGTTCCGGCAAGGATGCCTAATCGCTGTCCTTTACCGCATGTAAGAATGCCATTGATTGCCCGTATACCAAGGTCAAGAGGTTCATTTATCCTTTTTCTCTTTAAGGGATTGATTGGTGCAGCATAAATAGGCTGTTCAACACCGATATGAATCGGACCTTTATCATCTATTGGATTTCCCAGTCCATCTATAACTCTCCCTAACAGTTCATCTGATACCTTTATACTTGCCCTTTCCCTTTTTGCAATAATGAGATTTTCTGGTCCAATCCCCCTTGTATCACCGAGCGGCATAAGAAGTATGCTGGTACTTTTAAAACCTACCACCTCTGCAACGATTGCACGGCGACTACCCTTTGGATAGATATCACAGAGTCCACCAATAGAAGAATCGGGCCCATTGCCTTCAACAACCAAACCTACGACACGGTTAACCTTTCCATTGATTTTTATAGGATTAAGTTCTTTCAGTGTATGATGGTATTTTTTCAAATCTATGAATGGAATCATTGAGAAGATGTATTGGTCTTTCTCACAATCTCTAACCCCTGACATCCTTTAATGCGTGTTCTATCTCATCTATCTGCTGCTCTATCCTCGCATCTATACTGCCTAAATTCGTCTCTACAACACAACCGCCCCTGCCTACCGATGTATCACCTTCAATTGTTATTTTTTTAAAGCCATTTGATATAGTCAAATCTGTCTTTATCTCTCGAGCCACCTCTAAATCTTCAGGATTTACTTTTATGGTTATCTCATCCTTTCCAATAATATTATGAACCGCTGCTCGTATTGTATTTAAAACTATGCCTTTATCAGTAGTAACTTCCTTATGGATAACCTTTTCAGAAATAGCAAAAACAAGTTCTAAAATTTCCCATTCCATTGCCTTATATATATCTTCTTTCAATCTGCTAATCTCTATAAGCCCTTTTCTCAGAGTCTCAATTAGAGGATCAACAATTTTCCTGCCCTCTTCCAATCCTATTCTTTTACCCTCTTCAAAACCTCTTTTTTTAGCCTCCTTCTTAATTCTATCTGACTTTAACTTTGCCTCTTCCAAATAGTGTTCTATCTCTTTTCTTTTTTCACTTTCATTATCCACCTTTTTAAATTTAAAACCAAATCCCCCTGATATAAAATCATCTCTTTTGTCCTTTTGCTCTGATCTTACAAAC
>JACQQJ010000216.1 GCA_016207035.1 Nitrospinota bacterium
GAATGGACCTCCGGAACAGGTCAAGATAATCTTTTTAATATGGTCTGGAGCCTCGCCCTTTAAGCACTGAAAGATAGCTGAATGCTCACTATCAATTGGAATCAGATTGACTTTAAATTTCTTCAGAGCCTGTTTAACAATCTTCCCGGCAATTACCATAACCTCTTTTGTAGCGAGGGCTATATCTTTCCGGTACTCAATTGCCTTAAGCGTGGGCACAAGACCCGCCAACCCTACTACTGCCACGACGACCATCTGGACCTCAGAGGCTGTAGCTACCTTAATCAAACCAGGTAAGCCATAAACAATTTCAGGTTTAATCTTAAGACCCATGGTCATCTCTTCCAGTTTCTCCTTTTCTTCAGAATTTAAGACAGAGACGACCCTCGGAGAGAACTCCCGTATTTGCTCAACTAAAATATCCCGGCTAAACCGTGAGGCAATACCCACTACTTTAAATTCATCTGGATTATGCCTGGCCACCTCAAGCGTCTGCCTTCCAACAGAGCCGGTTGAACCTAAAATACTTATTTTTTTCATAAAACTCCCTTGTTTTTACTCTATCTAAATTTTACAGATGTTATTATATCCTCCCCCTATACCCTTGTCAAGGGCATTAAACTCTTCTTCCCCTGTGTTTCTTCTATCCTTGCACTGAACATTTTGCTAAGAGTTTTCCCTCTCAACCTATAGTGATTTACGTATGGAATCACTAATAATATCCAAAACCTGCAAAAGATTTAATGGTTTTGATTCAAAGACAGTCTTTGGAGTATGGGTATGGAAAGGGTGTGTTTTAATTTCTTTATGATGAGGTGCGGTATCCCAACGCTGGATTAAATGATTATTTTTATCCATGTAGTGGAACCTATAGGTTTTCTTAGATGAGGATATAATTTCAGCAAAGAATAGACGTGAGTCGTCAATAAAAACAATATCGCCTTTGAGATAACCTATTTTTGTTTCTTCCGGAAGTTCAACTTCTATGGATTCATTCTTAATAAGCCATCGGATTTGATTGATTTTGTCTTCTACTTTGGCGATGTATTCTATAATCATAATCTTACTTTGTGCAAAAGTAGTAATTCACGGCTGATTTCAGAAAAAGCTTCGTAAGCAAAGAGCCAATCGAACCATTTCTGAGCATCGCCAAGTTGACCTAAGTTATACTTATTAAGGAACTGCTTAGTTGACATACCGTATTTTGACTCAAATGTTTTCAGTTGCCCTTTATAGTCCGCATAGTTAGATTGTAAAACACGTTTTTTAAGATGTATGCTTGATTTTACAACGCCAAGAACATCATCTGCTAAAGTTATAGTCTGCATGGATTACACCCCCTCATGTTTTTAGTATAACAGAAATATATTTTTGTCGTAAATATTCCATCTCCCTTCTCTTCTTTAGACTCTTCAGATTCTTCGGTCTTCCCACCCATACCTTTTTTAAAGTTTTAACGTCTTTTTCTATCTCACTTTGTTCATAACTAAAAACGGATATTTTATATTTTCCAAGCATATGCATAAAATCCCATTTCTTATAGCCAGCAAGAACTGCAGCCTTACCAAGAGATAACTTTCCCATCTCAAATAATTTCATAGCGGTATAAAGTTTCATTTGCCCAACAAAAGCGTCTTTTTTTTCTTTTAAAGAAAATAATATCTCTTCAGGAAATTCCACCTCTGCTCTGGTTATTGACATTTCAATTCACCTCCACTTCAAAGTATATCACTTCAGGAATAGATTTGCAAGATATTTTTTGTGAAGAGATTATAGAGCAATCAATTGCATGGCAGGATATGTCTTGTAGAAAAGCCATTATTCAAAGAGGAGATTTTTACAATAATCTTTGAACTCTATAGAAGTTTAGATGTAGAGTATCTCTGGTCAAATATTCCTTGAACCTGACGGACAATAGTCTCTGCATCTGGCAGGTAAATCTTTTCTAAGACAATAGAGGACGGTGAAACACAGTTAGGGGCACCAATCCTTATGACGTCCATCCAAATAATCAAATGCCTGAGCCTGTATGGTAGAAGCAATCTCACCAGTGTAACTACCCTGGGATACTGCCTGGGATACAACCATACACCGGCCTGTCTTTTTTATCGAATTTATTATTGTCTCTTCATCCTATGAAACTAAACTGCGCAGGTCAATAACCTCTGCATCTATTCCCTCCCGTCTTAATTTCTCATCTGTCTCTAAGTCAACACCTACACAGTATGACCATCTGACTATTGTAAGGTCTTTACTTTCTCGCCTTATCTTTGCCTTACCAGGCGATACTCTATCTTCCCTAAATATGCTAATTTGGCAATTGCCCAGAAGGATGGGAATTTGCTTGTTTGGGCTGCCTGTATTTTAAAGTAAAACCTCTTTCTCTCTTTAAAGCCTAATTTAAAACCTATTACTCTCGGTGTAATTTCTACCAGGGAATGTCCATCAACTTCTCTCTCTTGCCATGTATCAATGGGTGAGGATAAGAAAATCTCCCCCCACACCAAATCATCATTCGGATTCTCAATCTCAACCTCTATCTTGTCACTTATTTTACTGGCCTTCCAGTTTAGGCTGTATTCACCAACCGTGAGCACATCATAATACACCTGACCATCTTCTTCTGTCTCTACCCATACCATTCCCTTCTTTACCCTTGGCGTGATGTCAGGTTTAGGTTTGTAATTAAGGTCTTTTCTCTCATCTGAAATAAAGGCAATCAGGACGTCTTTTATTAACTGGCTGCCAGGTTTTATGTAGTAGTCAATAGATTCTGGATGAGCCTTCCAGCCATGACTTGTATGGAGTTTTGCTATCCCAGATATTTCTTTATCAATATAATTATTGGATATTCCCAACTTTATAGTATTGACACTTACACCACCCATCATAATATGTATCCCGGTCTTGATTTCCCCTGATAGTGAGACACTAACCGGACTGTTACCTATAGGTGCCTCGCCAGCATTATGCTGCCAATACTTTGAATAGACCGGCTGGACAGGTTCTTTGTCCACACCTAAGTCCTGCTTTGTGCCAGGTTTTTCAAAATTGGCAGGTAAGACCTTTTGTGTCTCTATAGAGAATGGCCCAGAGTTAAAAGAATATGAATTATTCTCCCATGTTAATTCCCGTTGCGGCTCTTCTAACAAATTGGTGGCATGGACTTTATTTAATGGGCAGAAGAAATCAACTTTTACTGTTGTTTCTTTCCCACTTGCCTCATACCCGCGCAGGATAATGCCATCAGAGATTATATCTATATCCTTTGCCTCAATAGATGCGGCTGGGTTAGCCCCTGGTTTCATCGCAGTTATTATGAAATTGTCTGTGCTTGTCTTAATAAAACTCGTTTCAGAAGGCAATACTCCATCCTGCAGTTTTAACGTTATAGTCTTCAAAGGATGATTGACCTCATAGCCAGCCTTGAAAGTTTTTGCATCTCTCCATGAACCCTTATGAGGGTATAAGGAATACAAGAACTGGTGTGTCTTATGCTCCGGGACTAAAAAGAAAGGAAGCCTGTCTTTCCCCCATTTGGTTAATCCCCAGGAAGAGGTGTGCATTAAGAAGAGGACCAAACTGCCATCCTTTTCCACAGAATTCAGCACATTCCCATGATTTAATAAGGCAACGCCATAGTCTTCTACTTCCTGATGAATACCTGTAAGGTCAGAATCTCCTGGCAACGTAATATCACCATTGGTCTTTAATTCCCGGCAGAAGCCTTCTATTTTAGACCTTAGTTTCTCTGTATCTGAACACATGACAAGAAGTGTTGGTAAGGGAGTCCAGCCTGAAGGGATGTCCTTATCCAGTAGAAATGAGATTGCAATCCCTTCGTTTTTCAGGCGGGATAGTATCGCTTCTTTTGATTTAGCAGGTATGGACTTCAATAGCCTAGTGCAATGCCTGTTTTTATTCCCGGAATCCAGGATAATTCTAAATGAAGTCCCCCATTTCAAGTCTTCATTCAGGTCTTTTTGCGGAAATGTATTGTCTTCAAAAGGAAGTTTTTTCCGCCTCTCCCTGTCACAGTCATCAAAGAATATGGTTGAGGTAATGCCATCCTTTATCAGGGCTTGTTGCAGGAGTTCAGCAGATTTTACCAGGTCCTGGTCATGCCCGA
>JACQQJ010000218.1 GCA_016207035.1 Nitrospinota bacterium
ATATTATATATAGTAGAATTTTTCAGGCATTTATATTAATTTTTGGTGGTTACTATCTGAGCACAAGATTTGGTATTGAGGGAATGGCATGGGCTATAGGTCTTATGATGTTTATTGGAGTAGTTATAAAATATCATTTTCTGCATAGGGAGATAAATTTTTCAATAAATGATATTTTTGTCCCACCCCTTGCAGGGATACTGATTATCGTTTTATCTTATATCACTTTAAAGAATTTTATTATAGATGATAATCTCTTTGTATCGCTTATTAAAAAAAGTATTTTGGTGTTTGTTTTGTACAGTGGAACACTTTTTATATTTGAAGGTAAAAAGTTAAAGGAAAAGATAAAACATATCTATAAGTTATTGAGGGTTTAAAAAAAGCTGTCAGATCTTAGCCGAACTGTTTATACCCTTCATAATTACTCTGCTGTTATTCTGTTATGCATATTCTTATCATCTGTCATGCCTATCTCCTTCGTGCGAATAGGAAAAAATTAGATGCACTATCAGAAATAGATGATGTTAAGTTAAGCCTTATTGTGCCTGAAAGATGGACAGATTATATCAGGGATATACCAGGGGTAGAAAATGGAGGAGATGAGAGATACAAAATCTACCCACTCCCTGTATTTTTTCAGGGATATGAGGCAAAATATTTCTATAAATCATTTACCCTCCTCTTGAATGGAATAAGACCAGATATAATCTTTGTTGAGCAGGGCTCGTATGCCCTTTCTTATTTTCAAACCATTATTTATAAAAAGATCTTTTCACAAAAATCTAAGATTGGCTATTTTACATGGGTAAATATACCCTATGAACTGAACTCCATAATGAAGGCAGTTGAAAGATACGATTTCAGGAATAGTGACTTTGCTGTTGCAGGGAATAGAGATGCGGAGGAGATACTGAGAATGAGGGGGTTTGACCGACCTATAAAGATATTACCCCAGCTCGGTATAGACCCTGAAATTTTTAAGAAGAATGACTCATCGTTGCTGAAGGAGAAATTGGGGTTGGAGGGGTTTGTTATTGGTTATGTTGGGAGGCTTCATACAGAAAAGGGTATCCATCTTATACTGACAGCCTGCGATAAGATTAAAGATGAAAGATTTTCTATTCTTATCGTTGGAGGAGGAGAGGAGAAAGAAAATTTGTTAATTCAGGCAGAGAAACTTAATTTAAGCAGAAAACTCTCTATTGTTGATACTGTACCGATAGAAAGGGTAGCTGATTATATCAACTGTATGGATACTTTAGTATTGTCCTCAATAAGCCACCACAGATGGAGAGAGCAGTTTGGTCATGTCCTCATTGAGGCTATGGCATGTGAGGTTCCTGTTATCGGCTCTACCTGTGGGGAGATTGCAAATGTAATAGGGGATGGAGGCCTTATATTTAGCGAGAACGATGAAGATGGACTCTATAGACATATTACCTTTTTACTTAAAAACCCTGAAATTGGGATTATATTAGGGAAAAAGGGGAGAGAAAGGGTGCTTTCTCACTTTACACATCAAAGAATTGCTAAAGAGCTTGTTGAATTTTTCAAGGATATTTTATAAAAATTTGCCACGGATTTTCACGGATACACACAGATAAAACCAAAACAAGAACATAACTTCTTAACTTCTCATCATCTTATCTTCATGTTGTTAAATCCGTGTTCATCCGTGGCTATATTATGTTTTTGTTCATGAAAAAAATTCTTTACATCCATCACGGCATAGGTATCGGTGGTGCCCCTTTGAGCCTCCTCTATCTCCTGCAAAAACTGGACAGGGAAAAATATACCCCGATAGTTCTCTGTCTTTATGAAAGTGAGGCTGCCGATCTTTATCGGAGGGAAGGTATAGAGACCGTAATAGCAAAGGGTATTTACGAGTTTTCCCATACCTATCTTAGCTGGATCAACATGCAGAACTTTTATATCTTTATCCCCCAGATACTATTTTTCATCCCATCAATTTTAAAGGCATTTTTTATTATTAAAAAACTTAGGCCAGACATTGTGCATCTTAATTCTTCAACCCTTATGCCTTGTGCAATAGGGGCAAAGATGGCGGGGTGTAAAGTAGTGTGGCATATTAGAGAGCCAATTCATAGAGGCTATTTTGGATTGAGGAAAAACTTTTTGAGATGGGGTATCCACAGGTTCTCTGACAGGGTTATTGCTATATGTAAAAACGATGCCAGTTACTTATTTCAGAGTGATAAAATCAGGGTAATCTATAATTTTGTAGATTTTAAAAGATTTAATAAAGATATTTCGGGAGAAATTTTCAGGAGTGAATTTCATTTAAAAAAGGATGAAAGGGCTATTGGGATGCTTGGTGGTATAGCCGAGTCAAAGGGGACGATGGAATTTGTAAAGGCAGCAGGGCTTGTCAGGAAGAGGATTGAAAGTGTAAAGTTTTTTGTTATAGGTGAATTACCATCAGAAATTAAGGGATTCTTCAGGTCATTTTTTGTGAGGATAACAGGAATGAGACATTATTTTTCTGAGATGAAAGAATTCATAGTGAAGGAAGGTCTTGAAAAGGATATTATATTTACAGGTGAAAGAAGTGACATACCCCATGTAATAGCAGGGCTTGATCTGATAGTCTTCCCATCTATAGTCCCTCACTTTGCAAGACCTGTTATTGAGGCAGGGGCTATGGGGAAACCAGTAGTTGCATCAGATATTGGTGGTCCAAGGGAATTGGTTGCAGATGGTATAACAGGAAGGCTTTGTCAGCCCGGTAATGTTCATATCCTTGCTGAGGCAATAACTGACATACTGATCAATGTTGATATTTCAAAAAAGATGGGTGAAGCAGGGTTTCAACAGGCGAAGGATAAATTTGATGCAGATAAGAATGCAAAAGAGACCTTTTTGTTATATGAAGGATTGGTATAATAATAGTTAGTGAAACAAATCTTTCTCAATATAGCTGTTTTTAAAAAAGAATGTATAACATTTTAGTGAAGTTGTTCGGTCTTATAATGATTGTTTTGGAGGGCGATCCAGCCCTTTTCGATCGTTGGATCTGGTTGCGTCGGAAGTTGAAATCCGGCAACTTGCGGACGCTTGATGCTGGCTGTGGTACTGGCTCTTTTATTTTACTTGCTGCAAAAAAGGGGAATAATGCTATTGGTATTTCTTTTGATAGGACAAATAATGAAGTCGCAGGAAAAAGGGCAAAAATTTTAGGGATTTCAAATGTAAAGTTTATAACGGTAGATTTAAGGAAAATTGATGAAATTTATGAGCACCTTGGCGCTTTTGACCAGATTATCTGCTTTGAGACAATTGAACATATTATTGATGATAAAAAACTTATAAGGGATTTATCACTTATGTTAAAAACTGATGGAAGGTTGTTACTTACCGCTCCTTACAAATATCACAAGCCCTTACCAGGCCACTATATTGCTGGCTGTGAAGATGGAGGACATGTTAGGTGGGGATATACATTTGAAGAAATGGAAGAATTATTAAGTGACTTCGGTTTGGAAATAAAGGATAAAAAATATATCTCTGGTTTCATAACTCAAAGATTGATCTATCTGATGCGAGTAATAGGTAATATAAATCCCCATTTGTCATGGATATTAGTTTTACCTTTGAGGGTCTTCTATGTATTTGATTATCTTATTACAAAAAAGATTAAATATCCTTTTCTTTCTATTGGCATTGTTGCAGTAAAAAAAGTTTAATAAATAACCGTGTGGTTTTTAATGCAAGCCAACATAAAAAAACAATAAGATAGCACTTGCCCAAAATCCTTAGTCGGATTTTGGGCACTTGGTAAGCTCATAGAAAATAATGATGAAACTTCAAAGAAGACGGGAGAGGCAGGATATAAATTTGCAAGGGATAACTTTGATGCAGATAAAAATGCAAAAGATACCTTCTCTATGTACGAAGATTTGACAGAATGAGAATCCTTAAAAATTTAATTCTTTCCTTTTTTAATTATCTCTGGAAATTAAAACTCTTTATATTAAAACCAGCCCCACCACAGAAAATTGAGAAAATTCTTATTTTACCCCGCACAGGTATTGGAGATATGATTATGCTTATCCCTTTCTTGAACAGCCTTAAGAATTACTTCCCTGATAGTGAATTAACTTTCATTATCTCACCAAACCGTGGATTAGGAGAATTAGCTGAAGATACTGGTCACATAGATAACATTATTGAGTATGATTTTGTTAAAAACTGGCAGTTGCATAAGATTCTTAAGCTTGCATACAAAATCGAGGGGGAGTTTGATGTGTCATTTTCCTGCTGGGGTTTTCCTGTAAATGTATTACCTTTTATCAAAAGTAGATATAGTATCGGATTCAATCATCAATTGGGCTATGATAAAAAGAGTCAATTTCTCTTAGATTATGCAGTCAAACTGGATGCGGATTCTGTAAAACAGCATGATGTCCAACGGTATTTGAATCTCTTAGAGCCTCTGAAAACCTCCCCTTCATTCCATTCTTTTGAAGGTGGGGAAAAAGGGGGGGTAGTGAATTTAGGACCCTTTTTAAAAGTCAGAGAAGAGGATAAAATTTATATTGATCACCTCCTTAAAAAAGACAATATATTGAATGGCGACATATTAATAGGATTCCATGCAGGGTCAAATTCTGATCAACCTGAAAAACGCTGGTCAAAAGAGAAATTTATTGATCTAGGGAAATATTTAAGTAAGGAATATAAGGCAAAGGTAATCATTGTTGGTTCAGCAGGAGAGAAAGAATTTGCCGGGGATATCGCTGAAAAAATAAACGGGGTGAATTTGGCAGGGGAAACCACGGTAATGCAAACAGCAGCTCTCATTCACAGATGCAAAATTTTCATCAGTAACGATACCGGACCAATGCATATTGCGGCTGCAGTAGGGACCCCTGTTGTTGCACTTTTTGGACCAACAGACCCCTGTATAAATGGTCCTTACACAGATAAGGCAGTGATAGTTAATAAGGAACTGGCTTGTTCTCCATGCTATATACCCTACAGTTCAAGAATAAATTGTGAGACATTAGAGTGTATGAATCTCATTTCCGTGGAGGAAGTAATAAATAAAATAAAGGGATTGATTACCACATGAGCCTTCCGAACATATTGTCAAAAAAAATCTTAAGGGTAATAAACACAAGATATAAGGAGAGGTTTCAGAAGATAAAGGTGAAGGCTTTTGGTAGCGATATTTCAGATGAGATTTTTCTATCTGCTATTTCTCCATTGAAGTCTTTTAGTGATTGTCATGATGAATTCAAATCTACCAGTGACTTTTTGAGAAGTTTCAAAGAAAGGGAAACCCCTAAGTTTTATCTCAGTGAAAAAGAAGAGACTATTTCGGTAATAAAAAAATATTTTTCTGATAGTATTGAAAAGACTGTACATAGTGCTGATAAGGTATTACATCATATATTTAATATCCTCGGGTCAGGGGATATGTATCTGGGAGAAAAGATCGACTGGCATAGGGATTTTAAGGCAGGGATACGATGGAATTCAAAAAAATATTATAAAAATATACCATTAAGTAAGGGAGATGGCTCAGATATAAAGGTGCCATGGGAGCTATCCCGTTTTCATCATCTTACACCACTGGGTAAGGCATACTGGTTTACATCTGAGGAGAGGTATGCAAAGGAGTTTATTGATGAGATAAATGATTGGATTGACAACAACCCGGTATATTTTGGTGTTAACTGGGCATGCACAATGGATGTAGCAATACGAATTACAAACTGGATAGTGGGCTATTATTTCTTTAAGGATTCAGAAAATATATCAGATGAGTTTTTACTTAAATTTCTTAAAAGTATCTTAGCACACGGCAAGTTTATAAGGGACAATCTGGAGTGGTCAGAGGAATTAACCTCCAATCATTATTTATCAAACATTACAGGTCTCGTCTATCTTGGCATATTGTTTCCAGAATTTAAAGAGGCATCGGAATGGAGGGAGTTTGGTGTAAGGGAATTGATGTCTGAAATGGATAAGCAGGTTTATGAAGATGGAGTGGATTTTGAATCGTCAATTTCATATCACAGACTTGCCCTCGAATTTTTCCTTTATCCTGCCATCCTGTGTAAGCTCAATAATATTGATCTTTCTGAACAATTCTGGGAAAAGCTAAAAAGGATGTTTGAATTTGTCCGTTATTATCTTAAACCCAATGGATTGGCACCACAGATTGGTGATAATGACAACGGTAGACTCCATATATTTAAAGAGAGAGATGTTTTAGACCATTCGTATTTGCATACGATGCAGTCGCTGCTCTTTAACAGTCCAATTGATCGTTTTGATGAGGAGGTATTGTGGATTAATCCGTCAGCCTTTAACCTTCAGCCTTCAGCATCAAAAATCAAGTCAAAGTCATTTAAAGAGGCTGGGATTTATATAATGAGAGATGGGAATGCATATATGATTATAAGTTGTGGCCCAAATGGGCAGAAGGGGAACGGTGGCCACTGCCATAATGATAAACTCGGTTTTGAATTAAATATACACGGTGAGGATATGATTATTGACACTGGCACATTTGTTTACACCTCGGCACCCGATTGGAGAAATAGGTTCAGATCAACAATGTATCACAATACTGTTATGATAGATGGTAAGGAGCAGAATAGATTTAAAATCTCCCGGCCCATCCACTGGATTGGTGCCCCACCCTATTTATTAAAGGGGGGATGGAGGGGATTATTTACTCTAAAGGATGATTCAAAAGCAAGGTGTCTAAAATGGGAGACTACTCCAGAGTATGACTTATTTATTGGTGAACATTATGGCTATAAACGATTAAAAGGGCCTGTTATTCATCGAAGGGAGATATACTTTGACAAAAGGGAGAAAAGATGGCAGATAAAGGATAGACTGGAGGGGGAAGGGGAGCACCTGATCGAATGTTTCTATCATTTTCCACCATCGGTAAATGTGAAACAGGTTTCAAATTTAGAGTTTCTGATTTCTGGAAATAAAGTTTGCATCAACTTAAGACTTAATCCAAATTTTAACTCCGAACTCCAAACTCTAAACTCCGAACTTAGAAGTGGTTGGGTATCTCCATCTTATGGTATAAAAGTTCCATCTTTTTTTGCAGTTTACAGCCTCACGGCAAGGTTGCCGGTTGAGTTGAAGTTTGATATATGTCTAAAAATACATCAATAATTTTACCTGTAATTAATGAGACCGAATCGTTGAAAAAGACTATAGAGATTTTGTTGAATGAAATCAGGAAAAAGATTAAGGAAATAATAATAATAGTCGATAAAATTACATCAAAGGAGAGTCTGTCCATAGCTGAGAGTATGATTTCCAGATATCCTGAGATTATTAAACTTCAATGGCAAAAAAGAAAATTCCTTGGTGGAGCTCTTCAGGATGCCTTTGAGCATTGTTCCGGTGAATATTGTGTGATGATGGCTTCTGACCTGGAAACAAATCCCCATGATGTAAAAAAATTGATTGAGACTGCTGAGGAGGGATATGATATTGTTGCAACAAGCAGGTGGATACAAAGTAATTCCTTTGAGGGTTATAGTCTGATAAAGCTCATCCTGAACAGGATTTTCCAGCTCTTTTTCCGAACCCTTTACAGGTGTAATTTAACTGACCTGACATATGGATTTAGAATCTACAGGACTCAGGTCTTCAAGGAGATAAAATGGGAGGAGTTGAGACATCCCTTTTTGCTTGAGTCAATTTTAAAACCGATCAAATTGAAGAGGTATAAAATAACAGAGATTCCAACAACATGGAAGGCAAGAATAGAAGGGACTTCACAGAATACCTTTTGGAGAAACTTTATCTATTTTCGGACTGGATTTAAAATAATCTTTTTAAAGAACAAAAACCTGATTAAACCACTGAGACACTGAGGC
>JACQQJ010000011.1 GCA_016207035.1 Nitrospinota bacterium
GTTTAGGTATGGTCTCATCTTGTTCCTTAAACGCCAATTTTGGATGAGTTGCAAGATAGGCGATTTTTGTAGAGATAAGGAGTTCAAGAAGGAGTTGTTTATCCGAAGGCGTTCCATGGAAAGAATTGGTATAAGTAACCACCTTAGGTATTTTACCACAAGTAAATTCTTCAGAGAATTGCCATACAATATCATCTATTTGACTCCTAAAAGAGGTCTTTTTTGAGGATACCTTTTTCTTTGATGAATATACGCCATTTTCTGAACGCTCTTTGACATGCTTTACGAAGCGCAGGTGCTTTTTTACCTGTTTTCTTTTCAAGTTCAGCATAGGACAAACCTTTCTGGATATGTTCAATAAAAGCCTCTTTTTGAATGGGAGAGAGGCCTTCAAGGAAAGAGATAATAAGGTTCTGGATATAGGCAATATCTGATTGTAACACAGGTGATTGTGTTGGTGCAATGATATTTTCAGCCTCATGGAATGGAATAAAGACAGGTTGTTTGGTTCTAATCTTACGGAGGAACAGTTGTCTTGCGATACGTCTGGTCCAGGTAGCGAATGAGGAATCGGCTCTAAACTTAGATATATTCTGATAAGCACGAGAGAAAGCCTCTTGGGTAATATCTTCACCATCATGGAAATTACCAGACAAGGAAGAGACGTAGTCAAGGACAGAGTAATAATTACGGGTATAGAGTTCAGAGAAAGCGAGTATAACCCCGAGTTTGGCATAAGAGACCAATTCGTTTTCAGGTGCAGTAGAATAATCCAGGATTTGTTCTTGCATATATTGTCCCTCTTAATGGATAGAATCCAAAAATGCCGATTAGGGGGACTAAGAAAATAATCTTGCGGTAAAAATAATAGTCTATAATCAACCAAAGATATTGTAACAGATATGATATATTGCATGTTATAATACCTCAATTATCAGATTTAAAGATAAAATTTAATGGATAGAGGGTGGTAAATCACAGACAACTTTTCTACCACACCCAAAAGATCAAAAAACTTAAAAAAATTAAAAAACAAAACCCTTAAAACAAGGGGAGGGGACATCCTATGATAACAATTATATAGGACATTCTTATAACACGGTAACAATTCAGAAATTTTCGTTTGACATAATGGGGTTTGTGTGTTATACTTTAATAGTCTAAAAAATCTGGAGTCTTAAGATTCCGAGACTCACGACTCTTGACTCCCTAGACTTAATATAGACTCAAGACAAATTTAGGCCCCATCGTCTAGTGGTCAAGGACAGGTGGTTCTCAGCCATCAAACAGGGGTTCGATCCCCCTTGGGGCTACCAATTAAATTCTTATGATTACACGTAGAAAATTTTTAAAGAAGGCTGGTGGTATAGGCATAGCATTGTATGGTGCCTCTTTTGGGATTAGGGGATTATTGAGAGATGTTGAATCGGCTGAAGAACTTGTCCCCATCCCTGACCTTGTTGTTACAAAGAATAGTTCTCCATCTACATTGGTGAGAAGGGCGGTAGATGCATTGGGAGGGATGAAAAGGTTTGTATCTAAAGGTAATGTGGTCGTGATAAAACCAAATATCGGATGGGACCGCACACCAGAACAGGCAGCCAACACAAATCCAGAGGTAGTGCTTGAGTTAATTAAGATGGCGTATGAGGCAGGGGCAAAAAAGGTAAAGGCGTTTGATAGGACGTGTAATAACCCAGAGAGATGTTACATAAACAGCGGAATTGCTAAGGTAGTTCGGTCTGTGGATGCTGAAATCTCACACGTTAGTGACAGGGGATTTATCAAGGTTGATTTGCCCAGGGCCCGTTTATTAAAGTCATGGCTGGTCTATAAGGAGGCGTTAGAGGCGGATGTCCTAATAAACGTGCCAGTCGCAAAACATCATGGATTGACAGGGGTGACACTTGCAATGAAAAACTGGATGGGGTTTTTGGGTGATGACCGCGGCAAAATACATCAGGATATCCATCAAAACCTGGCAGACATAAATACACTCTTTAAGGCAAGATTGACCGTCATAGATGCAGTGAGAATCCTCGTTGCCAATGGTCCTTCAGGTGGAAACTTGGAAGACGTTAGAAGGCTTGACACGATTATAGCAGGTACAGACTGTATCGCAGCGGATTCCTATGGGGCAACCCTATTTGGCTTAAAAGGAAATGACCTTGGATATGTCCGGAATGGTTATGGCATGGGACTGGGAGAGATAGACCTGGCAAAACTAAAGA
>JACQQJ010000219.1 GCA_016207035.1 Nitrospinota bacterium
ACATTTGCTTCCGGAGTCTCCAGAGGAAGCAAGATAGACTTATCTATCAAAGCGTCATTCATAGACTTAATTAATTGTTCCTCTGTTGTCCTGTGGAATATTTTCAAATGCGTATGTATATCTATCATAGTTTGTCTTCTTATTTCTGCTATCTCAAAGTATATCGTATCCTGGAATACATGGTGTCATATCCACAATCTTCAATCCGTGCCTCTACATAGATGTCATTATCCTTTTTAACTAATGAATATTCCCATGGCGTTATTTTCCCATCATGAGAAATTTTTTCCATCTTAATTATTCTTGTATCTGGTGGAATAGGAATCAAAGCCTTGCGCGTTTCAGAGGAAGCAATTAGTGCCTGATTTTTACTATAAGTTACAAAACAGCGTTTACTGATTGCAAGAGCAGCATACCACCCATTCAGTACCCCCTGGGTGCGTTTTCGCCATATTATAGGGTCACCATTATTCCATTCAACTTGGCATATATCTGTTATGTTGATAGGGGCATTTAGATATACCTGAAAACCTGCGCGGCGACGGCGATAATCCTTCTCCTTTAATTCACGATAATATATGTAAGGATGAATGGCATGTTTAACAGCGTTAGTCTCCGGATATCCCCATACAAGCATGCACATATAGTACTCATATCCCTTGGTCAGAGTAACAAACCATGGGTCTGTTTCAAATATTGTATCACGAACGGTCCGTGTTACAATCTGTCCTCTGCGATACCATGCAGCAGTGTTTCCATTCCATTCTTCACACAGAATGTCTGCATCTGCCCAGGGCTGCATATAACAATCAGCAAAACCTGATTTACTTACCATGCAATCCGGTTTAATCTCTTTAGCCTTCTCATAAATCAATTTTTGCACCTTCATAGTCATTAAATCCCCAATCCCCCAGTCAGGATTATAGAAGTTAAAGGCACGCGTGTCAGGACCACGAGAATTGGGATGGCGAAGAATATCTGCATTGAGACAACCTGGTTTATCTGAGAGTATAAACTCTACCCAATTCAATATGTATTCCCGACCTCTGGGGTGTGTCCAGTCTATGAGAGCATATTCAGGCTCATCTTCATTACGTTCCAGCGCATATTTAAGTTTGAGTCTCTTATCCTTGGGTTTACAGAACGCCTCCGGATGTTTTTTAAAAAATTCTATCTTCGTATTAAACATATACGGATGTATGTAATATGCAAATCTGACTCCTTTCTTCCTCATCTTATCAATAGTTTCACGCAATCCATGAGCACCTCCAAGCCCTTTTACCGGCGCATAATCTCCATAACAGTTGTAACAATATTGTTCAAGTGGTATATTAATCTCAGGCACTCTGGTTGATTTACGTGTATATTCAAGCCATTCTAAAAGGTCTTTTGTCTTAAGTCCTTCTTTGTTAAATTCGGGGTTCTCCTTTAACCTCCTGCTATATTCATCCCAATAATAGTAAAGTGGATTAGTCCACCAGTGAGGATGCTTAGAAGGTTTTTTAACTGTAAGTCCCAATCTATCAGAAATAATCCTGTGTTCATCCAGAACTGCATAGGCATCTGGTAGACCTGTTATAAAATATATCCGCGGCATACCTCCTTCTTTGCAAGCTGGCCTTAATACCTGAAAAGTCATTGAAAACTTTTGATTTTGCATCTTTAACCTTGTCACACCTACAGGTAATGCACCTGGTATTGATACTCCTAACCATCCATATTTTGTTCCAAAGGAGACTGCCCGCACCGGTATATTCCATATCCAGGTTGGTGGCATATCTCCAGGGTCTGTCATACCTGCTCCATCTGCACCATCTACATTTGATACATCAGCATAGGCACTGGAGATAAGGACCTCAGCATCTACATTCACATCCCATTTTTTGTCATGTTCATCAGATACATAAGTCTGCCAGTGGTTCCCATAGAAACTGCTTTCCGGAAAGTAGGTCAAATTTTCAAATTGTTTTACCTTGCTCTCCATCCAGTAACATACGTGACCGTGCTCTATAGATAAATGAGTGTGCCCGCCAGCATCAATACCACAAGAGAAATGGTCGACTTTTTCCTTCTTCCAACCTATTAGATTTGTAGTTTTTCCTTCTATTTTCGGTGCCAGACAAAACTCCCCTATTCTCTCTATGCCTTTAGATATAATAAGTCTATCTCTATCTACTGTATAAAGATAACCATGCCATTCAATTCTTATATCCTTTTCAGATAATTTGTTCATGCTCTTTCTCCTCTTTTATCATAATGTAAGTCTTCTAACACTATCAGCAATAGCTTTTAGATTAGCAGAAGGCGTTCTCAGTGGCACTGCACATTCCGGCCCGATTATATCAATTCCTGCTTCAAGGGCATCTTGCACCTCCTGATAAATATCTTCCGTGCTCCCGGTGTATAGTGTCTCTGGATTATTAACATTACCCATCAAGGAAATCCTTTTACCTGCTAATTTCTTAGCCTCTTTTGGAAGCACACGTGAATCAAAATGGAAACAATCTACTTTGGTCTCGCATATATATCCAATACGGTCAGAGGTGTTCCCGCAAATATGGAGAACAATAGGACATGGTATCCTATTTACCAACTCCGTATGTATAGGCATAAGAAAATCACGGTAACACCCGGGACTGCAAAGCTCTCCAGTGGCATGGTCAGCTAACGTGATTGCATCAGCACCTGCCTCAGCCTGGGCTTTTCCAAACAGTACAGTCACTTCTTTCAATATGTTTAATATCTTCTTGACTTTTCCCGGATTATCAATAGTCATTATTAAAAATTCTTCAGTCCCAAAAAGATGATAAGCCAGTGTCCACGGCCCCATTACCTTACCTATTATAGCCGCCTTGCTACCATATTCTACCTTTAATTTTTTTATTGCTTCCAGTACTATAAGACAGGAAGGTCTTTCAAGAAAGTCTTCAGGAATCTTTATATCTTCAGGTTCATGACAGGGATGTTTCCTTAAAGTTGGCATTGAATCTTTCTCTCCCCAATTTACTCTACAGCCAAGTGCTTCTGCTTCCTGCTGAACACTGAAAACCGGTGCAATTGTATCATAGCCTAAAATGGTATAACTTGTTGCAGCAAGTTGTGCCATTTTCTCCGGGTCATGATGAGCATCAGGGAAGTATATCCCTGTCTGATCCATCAAATCTACTGTAACAACTGATGTGGTACTCCCTACTGACGGACGGTCAATTCGTCCACCCATTACTGCCCCAAGAAATCTCCTTCTCCCGCTCATATATTCTATGGACATATTTTAATCTCTATGTTGCTTGAAATGAAACCCGTAACTTAGGGTTTACCAATACATCTGGATTAACGATATTTTCCGGTTTATTCCCGGACAATACAGAAGCAACCTGCGTTGCTGTTATTCTTTGAAGTTCCTCTACTGATTCAACTGATGAGAATGCTGTGTGCGGCGTTATTATTACATTTTCATAGCCTAATAACGATTCTGTCATATCTGGCGGCTCTTTGGGTAAAACATCTAATCCAGCACCAGAAATCCATTTCTCTCTTATCGCTTTATCAAGTGCCTTAACGTCAATTAAACCTCCTCTGGAAGTATTTATTATATAGGACGTCTCTTTCATTCTTTTAAACTCTTTCTCACCAAATAAATTATTGGTAGATTTATTTAGCGGCAGATGCAAAGAGATAAAGTCTGATTCGCTAAGTAATCTTTCAAATGTAACTGCTTCTACACTGTGTTCTTGTGCTTTTTCCTTATTGATAGCAGGGTCAGTAACTATCACCCGCAGTCCAAATCCTTTTGCCTTTACTGCCATTGCTTGTCCAATTTTGCCAAAACCAACTAACCCTAAGGTCTTACCACGTATCCGTCGCATCTTATTTCCTGACAATAAATTCCATTCACCTTTTTTAACAGCTCTATCATAAAAAGATATTTTCCTGGCACAAGCAAGGATTAATGCCATGGCATGGTCTGAAACTTCTTCTATACAATACGCAGGAACATTGGTTACGATAATCCCTTCCTGTGTAGCTTTCTCTATGTCTATATTGTCTAATCCAATACCATAGCGGGCAATCACCTGACATTGCCTTGCGGCGCCAATTACATTTGCTGTCACTTTTGCCCAGGATGTCATGATTCCTTCTACATCTCCTGCTAATCCAAGTAACTCATTCTCTTCTCCAGAAGATGATACCACTATCTCTGTACCGACTCTGGAAAGTATTTCTCTTTCTATTTCAAGGCTTTCCCACGCATAGTCTGTAACAAGAACCTTCCTTTTCATTCCTCTCCCTCAAAAAAATGTTCCTCAACCAGAGATTCTAATGATTCTTCATCTATTTCTATCCCGAGACCCGGCTCATCTGGAATTTCTGCCTCTCCATCCCTTACATAATATTGTTTTTTTACTATCTTCTTGGGAAAACCATGGTCTATAATCCCACATATTTCCCCACATGGAAAATCAAGTCCTATTACCGATGATAAGGTTTGGAATGCCGCTGTCCCAACTCCCAGAAAGCCGGTTCCCCCGATCATAGTTGGGATATCTGTAGCAGTTGCTGCTGCATGAACCATCTTTGCACGTTCTAACCCTCCCTGCTGGCATGGATGCTGGTTGATTATATCTGCTGCACCATTTAAAAGTACATTGCCTACATCTCTCAGTGTCCTGGCACTCACGTCAATCATTATCTTAACCCCGCCATCGGTACGAAGTGCTCTATACTCTTCTAAACTTCCCAATAATGGGTCTTCAATTACATCAAGTCCTAATTTTTTGAATCTGTCTATAGCTTCTCTGGCTTTGTTAAAATCTTTATATCCACAGTTTGCGTCTGCCTGAAGATATATCTCTTGCCCTACTTTCTTCCTGATAGAAATGATTATCTCAGAATCACACTCCACTTCTCCCATAATTTTAACCTTCAAATATCTATAGCCTTCTTTAACAAATGCCAGTGCCTTCTCTCCTGCTTCAGAAGAATTTTCTGAAAATATACACGGCATAAGAGGTACTTTATCCCGTCTTTTACCTCCTAAAAGAATACATAACGGCATCCTATGAACCTTAGATACAAGGTCATAAAGGCATATTGAAAAAACTTCCCTGATACCGTTATTCTCTTTTTTAAGAAGGTCCTCTGGCAGCAGCGATTCTAATCTTGCAGCATCTTTACCTATTAATCCTCTGGCTACGGTCTTATATGGTCCTGATGACCCTAACGTCTCTCCATAGCCAGTAAAACTGTCACTTTTTATCTTGATAAAAGTGAATGGGAATTCTCTGACTACACCACTTGAAAATCTTAGATTTGTCGGCACTCTTCCATGATAAACGTCTATCTTTTCAATTATTATCTCTTTAGTCATGGCTTTTGGGTTCTTCTTTCCTGTATAGTTCTGGTCTTCTATATTTTGCCAGTATATATTTCATGTCTTTAACCCCAGTCTCTCCATGTCCTTCTACCATCCATTTTCTCTCTATATCTATGGTTACAGTGACAAGCCCCTCTTTCCGGCTGCAAGATATCAGATTACCATCCGGGCCTATTATGTAACTCGGGTAATTCTTCTTTGGATCCCAGTGTCCACCTCTCTTTATCCCAAAAGTTGAAGCAACAAGATATACACAATTAAACATGGCATGTGCCCGCAAATGGAGTAGATAAGTCCCGGAATCAGGCGTATTCTGTTGATGCGGGAAGAATATTATCCTTGCCCCTTTCCTTGCCAATATTGCCGGCAGTTCCGGAAAATAACTATCAAAACATATCATGATGCCTATCAGCCCAAAATCTGTCTTAAAAACAGGTATATTGCTTCCTCTGGAAACTTTAAACTGTTTTGTCTCGTTGGGAACAGGATGGATTTTAAAATACCTTCCTGATATTTTACCAAATCTATCTATAAGAACAGCAC
>JACQQJ010000230.1 GCA_016207035.1 Nitrospinota bacterium
CTCTACACTTACGATTATGAAAACAGACTCACAAAAGTAGAGATTTTAAAATCCGAAATCCTAAATCTAAAATCCAAAATAAAAGTAGTTTCCTTCACCTATGACCCCTTTGGTAGGAGGCTCTCCAAATCTGTCCACCGTGAAGAAATAGACGATGATGGAGATGATGACAAGGATGACGATGACCATCTTTTCCCCAGAACCACCTACTATCTCTACGATAACGAAGATATAATCAAGGAATACAACCATAAGGGTAAAGTAACAGCAAGGTATGTGCATGGATTAGGCATTGATGAGCCTCTGGCGATTGAACAAAAGGGTAAAGTCTATTACTATCACGCTGACGGGCTTGGCTCTGTTACTACTCTTACGGATAGCAGAGGTAAGGTTGTTCAGAGGTATGACTATGACTCCTTTGGCAATCTCAAGAGACATGGACATAAAGTCAAGCAGCCATATACCTATACTGGCAGAGAGTGGGATAAGGAAACTAAACTTTATTACTACAGAGCGAGATATTATGATGCAAATATTGGAAGATTTATTTCTGTTGACCCAATTACAAGAGGAATTAGCCATATAAATGCTACATCTTACAAGCAGTCCATTAAGAGATTCCCTCTGGATAAACCCATTAAACTCCATCAGTTCATATATGTTGGAAATAACCCAGTAAACTTCATTGACCCTTGGGGTCTCTGGACTTATGCCACAGAATATGGGGCAACTGGAACAGGCTTAACTGCTGACATTACAGGAATAGAGGGTACAGTAGATAGTATTTTTAACAGTGTTGCCAGCAAAGATGCAATAGTAACTTTTACTACAAATGTAGTTCATGGTGCTAATTCACTCCATTATTCTGGGAATGCAATTGACTTAAGAATAAGGGATCTTTCTCCCTCTCAAATACCTCAAATTGTAAACGGGCTTAGAAATGCATTAGGTTCTGATTATGATGTAATACTTGAAGGTGACCATATTCACATTGAATATGATTCACATTGCAGATAAATTTCATTACGGAGGATGAATTTATATGTTTGATAATAAGTTCTTAGGTGTTATTAAAAAGTATGTGGTCTATATTTGCTGGATAATTATTTTAATTGGCTTCAGTTCAAATTCTTTCCCTGAAACAGGAAGTGGAATGCCGTTAAAATATATTTCCAGTTGCGAATTGGATTTTAATAATGACGATAACCCAGATATTGCTTTTTTGATAGAAACAACTAAAGGTAGAGAACTAATTGTGCTTATGAGAACTAAAAGTGGATATAATACATTCGTAGTTTCAAATGATAAGCCGAATATGTTTTTATCCTGTCATTTTGGTAAAACGATTAAAGAAACTTCAACGGGTAAAGGAAAAGGAGAAGGGAAAATTTATGAACCCCCCGGGACTTATATTCAATTAACTCAGCCAGAAGGTTCATCAGTGGTTTACTTTTGGGATGGAAAAGGATTCAAAGAAGTCTGGACATCTGATTGAGCAACAAAGAAAATAAACACAGCTACCGTTAAATTATAATTAATCCAGCAATACAGCGCTATTTCTATACCCAGATAGTCTTATTGACTCTTATCATTCTAAAGCGTATTAATGAATTACTGACCCTTATAGGAGAGGCAAAGGGTGAGGGGGGACTCTCCTATGAGAAAAAGACCGAATACACCTACGATAAAAACGGCAATCTCACAAAGAAGATTGAATTTGATGACGAAGAACAAATCAAGAAGACTACTCTCTACACTTACGATTATGAAAACAGACTCACAAAAGTAGAGATTTTAAAATCCGAAATCCTAAATCTAAAATCCAAAATAAAAGTAATCACCTTCACCTATGACCCATTTGGAAGAAGATTGTCAAAATCAGTTCATAGGGAAGAAATTGCTGACGATGAGGAAGATAAGGACGACGAAGACAGAGAATCTCCTAGAGCCACCTATTATGTCTACGACAACGAAGACATTGTAATGGAATATAACCACAAAGTAGAGTAACAGCAAGATATGTGAATGGAGGTGGTATTGATGAGTCATTGGCAATTGAAAGGCTTGCCCCTGAGCATTTTAATCAGGGAAAAGGTAAGGTCTATTATTACCATGCAGATGGCTTAGGCTCTGTAACTGCCTTAACAGACAGCAAAGGCAAAGTTGTGCAGAGATACGATTATGACTCATTCGGGAATCTAAAACATCGCGGACATAAGGTTAAACAGCCATATACCTACACCGGAAGGGAGTGGGATAGAGAAACTGGATTGTATTATTACAGAATGAGATACTATGACCCGGAGATAGGAAGATTCTTACAAATAGACCCATTCCCAGGCTTTATAGAACTTCCACAGACACTAAATCACTATTCCTATGTCGGAGATAATCCAATGAATTGGGTTGACCCGCTTGGATTGACTACATGGCCCGCATCTGGTACCGTTTCATCAGAATTTGGAGAGATTTCAATAACACGGGGGAATCGGCCGCATACGGGTATAGATATTTCTAATCCTCATAGTAGCAATGTAGTGGCTTCTGATGGTGGTATAGTTATTTCAACTGTTCCGAGTCCTAATGGTACAAGCCAAGTAATAATTCTTAATAATGATGGTTCAGTTTCTGGTTATGCTCATGTTTCTCCTTCAGTAAAGATGGGTCAACGAGTGGAAGAAGGTGAGGTAATTGGGATTACTGATATGAGTGGTATCAGTACAGGACCACATCTCCATTACACTTATAGACCAGATCGCAATTCGCCACGTATTAATCCACGTGAGCATTTACCATCAAGAGGATCGTGTCGATGAAGAAAGTGGTCTTAGTAATATTTATAATTTCAATAGAACTCTGTAATATCGTTGGTGCAATTGATGAGAATGATTTATTTCAAAAAAGGGAGAAAGAACTAAAAGAGATAGGTGCACACATAAGGGGTGCTGTGTTACAACATGATGTTGAAAAGATTTTGAAATATATTGCAAATGATGGTATTCCCTGTAATGACAGTATAATACCACTCAATAAAGTAAGGAAAGATTTAAAAGATCGTAATAGTTGGCTATACTGCTATTTGTTTTCTGCCAAGAAATTTGAGAAGATATATAAGGATGTATTATATCCTATGGGACTTGAAAGGTTTTTTAGAGAGGCATCTGATGTGCAAATTGATGTGTCATTTATGGAAATTAAAGGTAAGAAAAAAAGTAATTATGGTTGTATTCGCTATAAAGCGACAAATATAGAATACGCACCTGAATTTTGTTTCTTTTTTGAGAATGGGAAATGGACTTTTACGGACAGTCTTTATAATTGCAATTAGAATCATATGTATAGTGAAGGTATAAATCCAGACGAAGAATAAACTCAAGATAGTCACTTTCACCTATGCCCCATTCGGCAGGAGACTATCCAAGGAGAGGAAATTGAAGATTAAAGGGTAAATGGGACGGTTTTATTTACATCTTTTTCCTGCCTGCAATGGTGGCTAACTGATTGAGTGATAGAAAAGGGCGTATCCGTTGCGTATAAACCTCAATCACTTTATTATATTCGGTGCGAGCACGATTTTTACATGATTTTTAATAGAACCGTTGTTCATGCTCAGTAATTAGGTAACTCTTTTGGTATAATAACAAAAACCAAAGGAGGCCCTAATGCAACACTCAGATCAGGTAATAGTAAAGCGCTGGATTCCAA
>JACQQJ010000229.1 GCA_016207035.1 Nitrospinota bacterium
CATTTTATAAGTAATATTCTTTCAGATACTTAATGGAGTGATACTTTCTACAATTTGATTAACCCTCTTTTCAGATTTGCATATCTGATATTTGCAGATACAAGGGAAATAGCAGAAGAATATGCCTCAAATACTATATTTCCATTACTCATTGAGTTATTTCTATTATTTTTGATATTGAGGGAGAAAAAATAGAATGGATTTAATAAAAAAATAATATAAAATTGGGAAAAATCATCTCAACTCAGAGAGATAATTGTTTGTTTTCAATAAGTTCCCTTATTTGCTGTGGATACACATTTTTATTTTTTATCAGTAAGGGAAAAACATCTTCCTTCATAAATTCATAGCACTTCTTTTGTTTAAGATTAAAAAAAGAAAGGTATTCACCAAAATATATTTCCTTTAAGTCAGAGCCTGTCTCACCGGTTAATCGGTCTGTGCAACGTGCGGCAAGGTAAAGAATAGAAATCTCGTTTCTTATATCTCGCTGTATATTTTCAGGCGGCATAAATTCTGGATGAAACTGTAACTTAATAGCCTTGCAGATTTTCTCTGGCAAATTCCAGTTTGAAAGTAAAAATGCCCCAAGGTGCGCAGGGTTTAACATCTCTATCAGTGCCTTCATATTGGGGTTTTGAGTTTTCAGGAGTAACATTATACTTTTACCTATATCATGAAGCAGTCCTATAGTGACAGCAAAATTGGAAAGTTCTTTCTTCGATATGACAATGGCAGTTTCCCTGGCTATTATGGACACGAGATACGAATGGAGTTGGAGATCAAGGAATTCTTTTGTTTTAGGCATAATGCCTTTAAGTCCGCTATCAATTACTAAGTTATACACCTGACTGGCTCCGAGGAGGAGATAGGCGTGGTAAAAATCGGATACTTTTACCGGGAGACCATAATACGGTGAATTAACTATCTTAAGAATAAGGCTTGTAAGAGATGGGTCTGTTTTGATGATTTCTGCAATTTCTGCAGGAGGTGCATTTTCATCAAGGATTTTAGCTGCAAGGTCACTTGCATATTTTGGGAGTTTAGAAATTTTTTTTATAATTTTCTGAATCAGCTCTGATTCAATGCAACTTTCTGCCCTGCAGATATAATCATCAATATATAAGGCGAGCTTACCCGCCTTTTCCGAAGTCCAGAGAGTTTTATGCTGCATATCGTCAATCCTTCGTATTGCAATATCGAAAAGATTCTTCAGGATTTTTAACTGTAAATTTTCAGATAACCTTGAAAATGATGGTGAGTCAAATGAAAGAAGCTGCACATCGTTGAGTGCTACTACGGTTGCTGTCCGTGGTACATGTTTAATCAAAGCGATTTCCCCGAACCAATCTCCTTCTCGCAAGGTGTCTATATGGGTTTTTCCATTTGGTGTATTTTTAAATACTCCAGCCAGACCCTCAATAATAAGATAGAGTGTCTGATCCATGTCACCTTCGCGTATAATTACTTCATTGACACTTGTCTTTCTGGGTTTAGCAATGTTGTATAATTCGACAAGTTCTTTATCGCTGAGATTTTCTAAAGTAGGGATTTTAAGTCTCTTATTCATAGGAAAAATTATTTCTCGCTGTATCGATTAAATCTAAAAAATTATTACTGTATTTAACAACCCTGTCAATCTCCTTTACCTGTTCCAAAAGGGCAGGAAGATTATCCATTTTAAGCATATTTGAACCATCGCATGGTGCTTTATCAGGGTCAGGATGAACCTCCATAAAAATTCCATCGCAGCCTGCCCCTACTGCTGCCCTTGTAATATGAGGAATTAATTCCCTCTGTCCATGAGAAGATTTACCCAGTCCACCCGGGAGCTGAAGGGAATGGGTTGCATCAAAGACCACTGGATAACCAAAACTCCTCATTATCGGAAGTGCCCTCATATCTGCTACAAGATTATTGTATCCAAAGCTGACTCCCCTTTCTGTAATGAGCATTTTTTTATTCCCTGTAGATTCAATTTTATCAATGATATTTTTTACATCCCAGGGCGCGAGAAATTGCCCCTTCTTTACATTGATCACCTTTCCAGTCTCTGCTGCCCTCATTATTAAATCAGTCTGACGACTTAACAAGGCAGGTATCTGAATTACATCAAGAATTTCTGCCGATTCCTCAATCTCTTCCTCTTTATGAATATCAGAAAGGACAGGAATTTTCAAATCTTCTTTTACCTTTTTCAGAATCTTCAAACCCTTTTTTAATCCAGGTCCACGAAAAGACCTAACAGAGGTCCTGTTTGCCTTATCATAAGACGACTTAAATATGAGAGGGATATTCATTCCCTCACACATACCCTTTAATCTCTCTGCTATGGAAAGGGCTGTAAGCTCATTTTCTATAACACAGGGCCCGGCAATTAATACCAGGGGATTTTCCATACCTACCTTTATTTTGCCTACCGTAACTTCAATCATATTCTCTTGCAATTTAACGCCACCCGAATGAACTCTCTAAACAACGGGTGGGGGTTCTTGGGTGAGGACTGAAATTCAGGGTGGAATTGTCCTGCCAGAAACCATGGATGGTCTTCAATCTCTATGATCTCCACTAAATTCCCTTCAGGTGATAAGCCGCTTACCTTGAGCCCAGCCTCTTCGAGCTGCATCCTATATTTATTGTTAAATTCATATCTATGTCTGTGCCTTTCTGAAATCACTCTTTTTTCATAAGCCCTGAATGCCAGGGAATCCCTTCTCAACTGACACCAGTAAGCACCAAGCCTCATGGTACCCCCTTTATTTATTACATTGTTCTGCTCAGGGAGTATGTCTATTACCGGATGGGGTGTCGAGGGGTTAAACTCTGAGCTATTTGCATCTTCAAGCCCACAGACATTTCTCGCAAATTCAATTACCGCACACTGCATCCCAAGACATATACCAAAGAATGGCACCTTTTTTTCTCTTGCATACCGAATGGCAGATATCTTCCCTTCAACCCCCCTTGATCCAAATCCACCAGGGACAAGGATACCATTAGCATTTTTAAGCACCTCTTCAGCCCCTCTCTTTTCTATATCCTCTGCATCCACCCATTCAAGGTTTACCTTTGCCTCATTTTCTATACCACCATGGGTTAATGCCTCATATAAACTCTTATAGGATTCTTTCAGTTCCACATATTTGCCTACGATGGCAATATTTACATAAGCTACAGGCTCTTTTATCCTTTTTACAATTTTTTCCCATGATGAGAGGTCTGGGGGTTTACCATCGAGGTGTAGTAGATTTACAATAATAGTATCCAGTCCCTCATGATGGAGGGCCAAGGGAACCTCATATATATTCTCAACATCCCGTGCGGTAATAACCGATTCTTTATCAACATTACAAAAGAGGGCAATCTTTTTCTTAAGATCATCAGACAGGGATTTCTCAGTACGGCACAGGAGAATATCAGGTTGAACACCTATCTCCCTCAATTCCTTCACGCTATGCTGAGTCGGTTTTGTTTTAAGCTCATCAGAAGTTTTAACATAGGGGACAAGGGTAAGATGAACATAGAGGACATTCTCCCTCCCCATATCAAACCTGAACTGCCGCATTGCCTCGAGGAAGGGGAGACTCTCTATATCTCCCACAGTCCCCCCAATTTCGCATATAACAATATCAAAGTTGTCTTTTACCGATAAGAAGCACTTCTTTATCTCATCGGTTATATGAGGAATTACCTGAACTGTCCCACCAAGATAATCCCCTTTCCTCTCCTTATCAATGACAGATTTGTATATCTTACCAGTTGTAACATTATTTACCTTTGTCATTTTAGTACTGATAAATCGCTCATAATGACCAAGGTCAAGGTCTGTCTCTGCACCATCATCGGTAACAAAGACCTCCCCATGCTGATATGGATTCATTGTGCCAGGATCAACATTTATGTACGGGTCCATTTTCAATGATGTTACCTTAAAACCCCTTGCCTCGAGAAGGGCTCCAATAGATGCAGATGCCAGCCCTTTTCCAAGGGAAGAGAGAACTCCACCTGTTACAAAGATATATTTTGTCTTATCCATATACAAAATCTTAAGCAATGAGCAATAAGTAACGAGTAGTAAGTATTTAGGTGAGAGTCTTGCTCATTGCTCGTTGCCCATTGCTCATTGCTTGCTTTACCTTTTCCAAGTCTTCTGGTGTATCAACACCTATAGAATCATAGTCTGTCTTTATTATTTTTATTTTATACCCATTCTCTAATACCCTCAACTGTTCTAATCTCTCTATCTCTTCCAGAGGGGTTGGAGGAAGTTCAGAGAATCTTAAAAGAAAATCCCTTCTATAAACATACAATCCAATATGTTTAAATCCCCCCCACCCCCCTTTATTAAAGGGGGGGGAGGGGGGATTACCCTGTGTATCGCGATTATATGGAACAGGTGAGCGGGAAAAATAGAGGGCATACTCATTACGGTCAAACACAACTTTCACTATATTTGGGTTTTTAAATTCATCCTCATCCTTTATCTCTGTACATATTGTCCCCATCTGGAAAAATCCCCCTTCACCTCCCTTTGCAAAGGGGGGCAGGGGGGATTCAAAGAAAGGTTCAACTGCCGTATCAATTACTTTTGGTCTTATCAATGGTTCATCACCTTGTACATTTACTATTATATCCCCTTCAATCTTTTTTGCAACCTCTGAAATTCTGTCTGTCCCTGTTCTATGATGTCTTGATGTCATCCATACCTCTCCGCCAAATCGTCTGACTTTTTCAAAAATCCTTTCGTCATCAGTTGCAACAATAACCCTGCTAACAAGAGAGGCCTTTGACACCCTCTCCCATACATGCTGTATGAGGGGTTTCCCATGTATCTCAGCGAGGGGCTTACCAGGGAATCTTATTGAGGCATACCTGGCAGGAATAATGGCAATAACTTTCATCATAGTAAATTCTAAATTATTTTTGAAATGCTGAAAAGATTAATAAGCATTTTTAAATCCTCTCCAGATTGTCATCAATATGATCTTGATATCAAACATCAATGACCAGTTTTCAATATAATATAAATCGTATTCAATTCTTTTATCTATTGATGTATTACCCCTCCAGCCATTTACCTGTGCCCACCCTGTTATACCTGCCTTCATCTTATGTCTTAGCATATACTGTGGTATAGACTTTCTGAACTGTTCGACAAATATCGGTCTCTCAGGTCGTGGCCCTACAATACTCATATCACCCTTCAATACATTAAAAAATTGCGGCAGTTCGTCAAGATTTGTCCTTCTTAAAAAGCCCCCAATATAAGTCCTTCTCTCATCACCCTCTTTTGCCCATACCGGACCTGTTTGTTCCTCAGCATTCTCTATCATGGTGCGAAATTTATATGCAACAAATCTCTTCCCATCCATTCCCATCCTTTCCTGTTGAAAAAAAATAGGTCCCCGAGATGTTACTTTGATTAATAAGGATATGAAGAGGATCAATGGTGCTGTTATCATTATAGCAAGTATAGAAAAGATTATATCAGCAGTCCTCTTTATTACCATATTCCAGCCATACAATGGGGTATCCTGGAGGTTAATAATAGGGAGACCATCCAGCTCATCAATCCCCCCTCTTAAGGTCATAAATTCACAGAGGTCAGGCACTACATTTATATCAACCATTTCATCACCAATATCCTTTAATAATTCGACTATACAGGCATGCTCTTCGATGGGCAATGCTATAATGACCCGATCAATATCCTTTTCCCCTATGATATCCCTTATATATCCATAGGTTCCAATAACAGGAATTCCATTAATTGTATTCCCCTCTAATCCACCCTCACCCCCTTTTACGAAAGGGGGGTAGGAGGGGATTGACCGAGATAAAAACCCTACAACCTTAAGTCCAATTTCAGGATGTAATTCTATTCTCTTCAATACATCCTTTGCCAGCCTTCCCGTCCCAACGATAACAGCATAACGGAGATTGAAACCTTTTTTCCTCAAAAATCTCAGTAACTCTCTGAAGATAAGCCTCTCAAGACTCAGGGCAATAACGCCCATTATCCAGAAACCTAAAAATACAAGACGGGAGAATTCATATTGTCTGAAGAAAAAGGTAAGGGAGACCAGGACAAAAACTGAAAAGGAGCATGCCTTGACAATATCAAATATCTCATTTAAATAGGGGGATACCCTCTTGGGCCGATAAAGACCAAAGGCATTGAAGACAAAGCTCCAGATTAAGAGAATGGGGATAATAAGATAAAAGTAAATATGAAATGGCGGAATCCCCTTTTTGATAGAAAAAATACCGCTATAAAAACGGATGTAATAGGCAAAAAACCATGATAACCCTATGATAGCAAGATCAGCAAGAAATAAGATGTTTTCAAAAAATTTGGCATGTTTTTTTAACATACAAAACCACCATAGAGTCAGTAGCCAGCACCAATGTAAATTTACATACTACCCCATTCTTCTCCAGCAATCATTATCATCCCCTTGTCTCAATTTTGTTTTGAGCCATTTAAAATTTCATGTGCCTTTTGAGAAACAGCTCCAACACTTATATCATTCATACACCTGCCGTTATTACACCTGTACTCAAAACCCAGATTCAGGCAAGGGGCACAGTCAAAATTACTTACTATGTTACAACCTCTTGATAAACCAACAGGTCCCCACCTCAGAATATTCGTGGGTCCATGAAGTGCTATCATTGGATGGTTGAGTGCAGCACAGAGATGCATAATACCTGTATTGACGGTAATCAGGAGGCGACTTTTCTTTATAAGATATGCTGTCTGACCAAGGGTGAACTTCCCACAAAAGGAAAAGACATTCCCTAAAAAGGCCTTCACAATTTTTCGGGCTTTCGGTTCATCACCCTCTGAACCGGTAATACCAATACAATATCCTTCTCTTAAAAGTAGTTCAGCCAGAGATATAAAATTTTCTATTCCCCATTCCCTCAGATACCATCTATATCCTGAGGCCCAGGGATGAAATAATATCAAATTATCACACAGGGACAACTCTCTTTTTAATAAATCTTCAACAGATACCTCTTCTGAGGGATCTATTGGAAATTCTATACTGGTATCAGTCACTTTAATACCAATCGCATTGGCTAAAGAGGCGTAATTCTCTATTTCATGGCACAGGGAGCTATGCCGTATAGCACTATCAAATACCAGATGCTTGAATTCCCCTTTTGTCTTAAAACCAATTTTATATCCTGTCATTATAAAAAAAGATACTATAGCACTGACGCGAGACCATGGCTCAAAATCTATAACAG
>JACQQJ010000022.1 GCA_016207035.1 Nitrospinota bacterium
AAATAAAAAGTCAAAATGCAAAATTTAAAATGTAAAATTAATGAAATAGCAAATGAGGATTTGAATAATTTTTTGAAAAGGGTAGGGGAGATAGCTATGGACTATTATAAAGATTCCCTCATCTCCATTGTGGTTTATGGCTCTGTTGGTCGTGGAGATTATAAAGGACATAGTGATATTGACCTTTTGATTGTAATTTCCTCTTCTTATGATTCTGTATGTGGAAGAATCCATGTATTTCATGACAATGTTATTAATAAGGCAGAGCAGACAGGAGAATATAAAGAACTTATCACCAAGAAATTGCCATATAGAATTATGCCTATCGTTTATACTGTAGAGGAACTGAAGAATCATCCACCCCTAATGCTTGATATGACGGAGGATTCTGTAATCTTATTTGATAGAGACGATACATTTTTGAAGGAGATAGAAAATATAAAAGTAAGGATGATGGAACTGGGGTCAAAGAGGATTTTCTTAGAAAATGGCAGTTGGTACTGGATATTGAAGCCTGATATTAAATGGGGGGAAATAGTGAAGATATGACATCCGATTTAATGGCAGAAGGTTATATTGAATGGGCAAGAGATATATTTGAGGAGGTAGAGAGGGCATTTTCTAAGGGGAAACATCACATAGCGGTAAGGAGAGCTCAGGAATGTATTGAGTTGGCAATAAAGGGTGTCTTCAGACTTTTATCTGTAGAATTTCCAAAGGAGCATGATGTGAGTAAAGTTATGTTGGACATATCTCCAAATTTACCGGAGTGGTTTCAAAAAGAGGTGGATAATGTCTCAGCAATAGTTAAAAAGCTGGCAGAGGATAGGGGACCCGCAATGTATGGGGATGAGAGGCATTTAAAACCACCAGGTGAAATATTTAAAAGAGAGGATGGGGAGAAGGCTCTTAATGATTCAAAGTATGTTTTAGGGTTATGTGAGAGATTTTTTAAGGAATGGTTTAATGAGAGGGAGGTAGAGTGAGAATAATTGATGAAAAGGGGAGATTGTTTGGAAAGATAAATGTAATAGATTTCATTGTAATTTTATTTGTTATTTCTCTAACCCCAATGTTTTACTATGGGTATAAGATATTTAATGCACCACCGCCACCACCACCATCATCACCACCACCACCCCAAACGGAATGGGTTACCGTTAAAGCAAAGTTTAATGGATTAATTCCCGAGGTAGCAGCATTGATTGATAAGGGAGATTATGAAGGTATGGTAAAACAGGGAGTAGAAGGTAAAGGACATGAATATGGTAAGAATCCAGAAATAAAAGAAGAGATTATGGCTAAAGTTAAAAATGACCCTATTACTGATTCTCAAAGGACTTTAACTATTTTACCTGGATGGGATGAATATAGATGGCTTACATATCCGTCTCATCAAAAGGATATAACATTGAATCTGGATCTTTTATGTACCAGGAAAGATGATGGATTAATTTATTATAAGAATAATCCGGTAAAGGTTGGAACCTCATTTTCATTTCAAACAAAAGAGTATGATATAAATGGAATTATAATCGGTATTGAGAGACAAAAGAACCAATCAATCCAGGAATTGGGGATGCCTCCTCAATAGCCTTAAAAATAACTTTCTCCCCTCTTCTGCTAACAATACTACAGGGCTTAATATAAGAAGGAATAACCAATCCCAGACCCCCAATGGGGCAAGCCCAAAGACCTTTTGTAAAAATGGGATATAAATGAAAAGTAATATAAGGAGAATCTCTATCATAATACCAAAGAGAACAAATCTATTCTTTGAAAGACCTGCCTTAAAGACTGAATCTATTTCAGTCCTGCATGCAAAGACATTCCATATCTGAGATGTTACTATCCCAGCGAGGCTTATTGTAGTAGCAGTGATATATATTAATCCACCTGCAGGCATCTCCATTCCAGCATGCCATCCCCTCAGCCAATAGGCAAAGAAAAACCCTGACAGGCAAATCACAGCCTCTATAGGACCTAAGAATAGATATGCCCTTGCCATGAGGTTGATATCCAATAATCTCTTATCCCTTGCCCTTGGTAATTTCTTCATTATACCCTCTTCAGGGGGTTCAACTCCAAGGCCAAGGGCAGGGACCAAATCCGTGCCAAGATCAACGGCCAAAATCTGCATAACGGTAAGTGGCAGAGGAATTTTGAAAAGAACAAAGGCTATAAAGGGGACTATCTCCGGGATATTACTGGCAAATATATAGGTAACAAACTTTTTAATATTAGCATATATTACCCTCCCTTCCCTTATGGCATCTACTATGGTGATAAAGTTGTCATCTGTCAGAACGATCGCAGCAGACTCTTTTGCCACATCACTTCCCCTCATACCCATAGCAATACCTATATCCGCCTTCTTTAAGGCAGGTGCATCGTTCACCCCGTCACCAGTTACTGCAACTATTTCTCCATTATCCTGAAGGGCCTCTACTATTCTTAATTTGTCCTTGGGAGTAACTCTGGCAAAGATTAGATCTCTTTCATGCATTAGGAGTCCCCCGAGACTTCTATGGGAAAGCTGGGTGATTTCATCACCAGTCAAAATTTTTATTTCAGTTCCATTAATTCCTATTGCTTCCCCAACGGCTTGAGCTGTGAGACTGTAATCTCCTGTTATCATCACAATCCTTATTCCTGCCATATGACATTGTTCTACTGCCTCTTTAACACCGTATTTTGGCGGGTCTACCATAGCAACAAGGCCGAGAAATATCAGCTCTCTCTCTGTATCCTCTACTGTGTATGCATCCATCCATTCTATCTCCCTGTATGTTATCGCAAGAATCCTCAAACCCCTTGAAGCCATGAGGTCATTTTCTTTTAAGATCTTTTCCCTTTCTCTATCATCTAAGTTTATTATTCCACCATTTTTATATACATAATTGCATAAAGATAAGGTTTCCTTAGGTGCACCTTTGATATAGGCCTTAATCTTTCCATCACGCCCCTTATGAATTGTTGTCATCCGTCTTCTTATTCGTTCAAAGGGAAGCTCCTGAATCCTGGTATATTCTTCTTTTATTTTCTCAATATCAAGTCCTGCCTTCTGTAAAGTAACTAAAAGGGCACCCTCAGTGGGGTCTCCAGATACAGACCAATATTTCCTTTCCCTATTTGGGGTTAAAATGTTTGCATTATTACAGAGGCTGCCAGCAATAAGGAGGTCTTCTACACCCTCTCGCCTTAATTCATCTCTTTCCAATACCTTATCTTTATAGAGGAAATCACCTTCAGGGGTATAACCGCTTCCCGTTACATGTATCATCTTCTCATTAATCCAGATTCTCACAACACACATCTGGTTTGTCGTCAATGTTCCTGTTTTATCTGTGCATATTACCGTTGTACAGCCCAGTGTCTCTACTGCTGAGAGACGCTTCACTATTGCACCTCTATTTGCCATCCTTTGAACACCCATAGCAAGCGATAGGGTAACTGTTGGCAGGAGGCCCTCTGGTACATTTGCCACGATAATTCCTATAGCAAAAATAAAGCTATTCGTAAGTGTAAGACCTGCGAGGCTGTAACCGAGGATAAAAAAGACAAACCCGAGGGCAATTGCTATGACAGTTACTGTTCTGGTGACATTTACCATTTCCTTCTGGAGGGGACTCATCTCTTCTTTTAATGTCTGGGTGAGGTATGCAACTCTGCCTATCTCTGTGTCCATACCAGTAGAGGTAACTACCACCCTCCCGGAACCAGAGATTATTCCTGTACCAGCAAAAATGAGGTTTGGGAGTTCAGTCCATAGAAATCTCTTTCCATCCTCTAATGGTTCTGCTATTTTATAGACAGGTTTTGATTCTCCTGTTAAGGCGCTGTTATCTACCCTCATAGCCTCTGCCTTAATCAAGCGACCATCAGCAGAGATGCTGTCCCCTTCCCTGACAATGATTATATCTCCTGGGACAAGTTGATGTGCAGGGACCTCCTTCTCCTGCCCGTCTCTTAAGACATGCACCTTTTTAGGTAGTAGTCTTTGAAGTGCCTCTATTGCCCTTTCTGCCTTATATTCCTGCCAGAAACTAAAGGAGGCATTTATCATGATAACGAGGAATATAGCCCAGCCAAGTTCTGGCATCCCTGCAATAAAGGAAAGGACACCACCTATCCAGAGAAGGAGGGCAAATAAGTTTGTAAGGTTACTATATAAATCTTTCAGGAATCCCCTTTTTTCTATCCTCTTTATGAGATTTGGACCTATTATCTTCAACCGATGAAGGGCCTCTTCCTCTGAAAGTCCTTCTTCCTTTGTCCCAAGTGTTGAAAATATATCTTCTTTACTCAGGGGGATGTATATTTCTCTCCCCATTTCTTCTTCTCTTTTTAATATTTTTAGAATTTCTTCTTTGTTCTGAGACATTGACAAGGCATGGCGTATAACCCTGTTTAAAAGCAGACCTTCTATTCTGGATAACAGCTGCAGGTGTGTTCCACTATCCTTAATGGGAGAAATCAGGAGAAAGAAGATATGAATGAATTCCTTCCTCCTTTTAGGATGGGGAACCCCCTTTTTGGATATGGCAAGGACAATCTTTATATCCTTTACATCCTCAGATAATGTGTGAAAGATTGCTGAACCAGTTCCAAGAAGCATCCCATCCATACTCTCATGCTCCATGAGGGAATGGATAGACTCATCACCTTTCCAGTCCTCTCCAAGAATCCCTGCCATTTTCTTTAAGGCATTTATATGATCCTGTGCCCTTAGATTAGAAATGATAAGGTCTGGAATCAGGAGTTGTGATATTTTCATAGGATTAGCATTAAACTTATGTAAGTATAAAAAAACTCAGATTTTATTGTCAAGAACCGTTTCCTTTGGAAATGGCGAGAATAAAGAAGGGAGAGAAGGTCATTCAAAAAATATGGAATTAAGAATTCGGTATTAAAACTGACTCTTTTAAGACCATCCCTCCCTTGTCTTCGTTCAAGGGAGGGATGGTTAATCTGACTTAAACCGCTACCCGCAGAAATACCCCACCATCCTGCCTGTGCGTGGAACGCAGACAGGTCAGGATGGGGATAAAATCAGGGCGGATTAATGGCCTGACATCTTCTTTGATCCAGACTTCTCTGAGGTCTTTTCTGCATGGACTATTGATGCCTCAGCATGGTTGATTGCCTCTTTTGCATGCTCAATTGCCTCTCTTGCATGGGAGTCGCCACCTGCCTTAATAGACTCCTCCATGTGTTTTATTGCCTCCTTCACATGCTCTATCCCTTCCTTAGCATGTTTTACCCCTTCCTCAGCATGCTCCTTTGCGCTGCTGCTGCTACTATGCGCATAAGAGATACCCGCATTCGATAATAGGAAAAACAAGGATAGGACTGCTACTGCAAGTATTTTAGTTTTCATTCTACTCACCTCCTTTCTTTAGTGGAATTGGAAAAACCCAAATTATTTAATAGGCTACAAGAATTTGAAAAATTAAGAGATTACCAATTTTACCACCTGTCGCATCTGTCTCCTGGGCAGTTACAACAGAACTGATATCAGCCTTTCTTATAAGATAGTTAACAGTAATTCGTGTTTTATCCTTTATGTAATATGTTGCCCCTATGGTTGTAGTCTTCAAATGGCTGTCAGTGGTATTGGAATCTCTCTCAAAGTCTTCATATCTCGCCATGAATTGTAAGTTCAGCGAAGGTATGGGTTTATAGGCTGCCTGAAGATACCAGCCGTTGGGCTTCTGCTCCTTGCCTTTTTCTGCTGAATTGGTTATTACATTCCAGTTTTCCCAGTCGGCTGCTAAATATTCACCCCTTAAACTGAGACCTGAACCCTTCCGTACATATTCACCCTCCACCCCATAGGCTGTTTCGTTCACATCAAAGGTTTGGATCGATTCATCCTGCCCCTTTCCATTATAGCCTGATACTCCAATAGTCACATCTTCGATGGGAGAGACAATTACCCTGCCTACAAAATCCTTTGCACCGTTATTATCACCCTTGTTGATACCACTTCCATTTATAACTGCCACTGCATACTTTAAATCAAGTGCCTTCTCATATCTCCCGCTGACCTGAACCCCGATATCCCTGAAGCCCTCACCTTGTGTGCCAAGCTTTCCTGCTATTTCATTTATAGACTCTGCCCTTAAGACAGGAATCCTATCCCTTGTACTTTCCAGACCTTCTAATGTGAATGGGTATTTGAACTGTCCAAATGTAATAAATGCGAGGGGATGGAATTTATAGCTAATATATCCTTCCCACAGTTTTACAGTAGCGGACCCACTTGCAGAGCTTGGGCCATCAAAATTTCCATTAACCCTGTAATCAACTTCTTCATTTATATTTCCCTTTACATCTATCCTTGCCCTTCTCACCCTGAATTCATTATTCACCTTTTTAGCAGATACTGTTTGGTTTGAAAGGTCACTGTAATTATACCTGTACCATCCTTCAATATATCCAGATACCTTTGGTTTAAACTCGATTGATTGCCCTTTCTCTTTTGAATACTCCTCTGCCATTGATTGTGCGGGGAAGAAAAGTATGAGGTGCAATAGAAAAAATAAGGTATGTAAGACCTCTGCTCCCCTGATTTTTTTTGTTTCCCTCACAGGAATCTCCGCATTATTTATTTGATATCGAGAACAGGAGAAAGAATTGAACTTTTTTTATTGTAGCTATATTATCATACCATCCTTGTTGACCAGATACAGGATCAGGGGTAATTTGCATTACAGAGTTAGGTGCATATCCATTACCAACCCCGCCTTTTTCCTTAGACCACCAGATATTCTCGTCAATACACCTATCCGGGCTTGCAAAGGTAAATTCACGGTAAGGTATATCACTGCCATTGCTGATAGGTGCTGCAACCCTGCCATACTCCCAGTGTCCACAGTGATTGGATATGGCTATAGCCTTTGGATGAATGGCATCGGTCAGATGCACCTTCACCCTGAACTCACCCACCTTTGAACTATCCGCTACTATATCCTTATCACCGAAGGCACGGTAAGGGTGCCTCCATACAGTTATTATAATTTCATCCCCCTCTTTTAAATGCAACCTCTCACCAACTGTGCGGTTAATCCATGCCGGATTATAATGCCAGATCTCCGAGAGCCACTTATGATTCGCTGTCCTGCTCTGGGTATGGACATTTACCTTGAATGTGGTGAGTATAAACTTTTCATCCGATGCCTTTACACAGTTGTGTCCGGGAATAGGTATATATGTAAGCAGGGCAGGATATCTTCCCTTGAGTTTTGAGCCATCGGGGTTACTTGCAATCTCGCCTGATCTGACTATATCCTCCTGGTAAATTTCAAAGAGCCCTGTTTTTGTTGTATGAAATCCATGATATGCCCTGCCATTCCTTATTACTCCAATGATGGCCTTCTTTTCATCACCCTTTTTTCTCAATAGATCTATCTTTTTACCATTCATCAGGGCTATTGTTTCTGAATAGGTGTCTCTCATCTGCTCATCAGTCAGCTCCCATTTAAAAAATTCATATCCCTTCTTTCCGGCATAGGAAGGGTGTAAATTGGCAGGAAAGTTATTCTGCGCATATACCCCATCCCTTTTCATCCGTTCAAACCCCCCTATTCCATTTTTGTCAGATGGGATATTGGCGAAGACCATTCTCATATAGTCCTCTGTATCTTTCCAATGAAAGTATCTCTCCATTCCATGTCCGATTCTCTGAGCAAGCTCACGGAGTATTTCCCTCACATCCCTTGATTCACCCAGGGGTTTTACAACCGGCTGTCTTAAACCGACAAACGGAATATAGTCATAAGCCTCCCGCTGGTCATTATCATATTTCTCAAGGAATGTTGCATCAGGGAGAATTATGTCTGATAGGGAGGTCTGTTCAGAATAGAAGGGGTCTATAGCTACATGAAAGGGTATTAGCTCTTCGTCCAGAAAAACTTCCCGTGCGAGTGTTGGACCCTCTGGCCAGCTGTAAACAGCATTTATGCAATATCCCATATACACGCTTACCTTTTCTCTTTTGTTTTTCCAGTAGAGGAAGGTATTCCCCCCTACCTTTTGGGTCCAGCTGTATGGATATTCTGGAGGGAATGCCACGATTGCATTTTTTTTAGGTTTTTCAGGGAATGGCTCTGGTTCAGAAATCTTTATACCCCATTCTTTGTTGCCCCCGTCTATCGGATACTGGAATCCACCTGGTTTGCCAATATTTCCAACAAGTGCATTAAGAGTGTAGACTGCCCTTGAAGAATAAAAACCATTGGAGTGTGCGTGTATCCCCCTGTTTAAAAAGGCGATACACCTGGGCGAAGACGCAGCAAACTCCCTTGCGAGCCTCCTGATATCAGCAGCTGATAATGTTGAAATTGCACCTGCCCACTCAGGAGTGAAATCCTTATAGGCATCCTTAAGCTCATTCACAGTTGATGTTGTCCATGTCTCTATGAAGTCTCCATCGAATAACCCCTCAGAGAGTATAACATTGCCCATTGCAAGGGCAACCGCACCCTCTGTCCCGGGAAAAACCTGATGCCACTCATCGCTCTTTGCAGCAGTATTTGAGAGTCTGACATCAAAGGTTACAAGTTTTGCCTCATTCTCTATCATTGCCTCCATTGCCCTCTTTGCTATATGATGGCCACCCTGATGACATTCAAAGAAATTTGAGCCAAAGTTTAATATATATTTTGTATGTGCAAAATCAGAGCAATCGAAGTTTACATTCCTTCCAAAGAAGCTCGATATTGGTATTCTTATATTGTTAGAACAAATTGAGGTATGATTGAGGTCATTCGGTGTGCCATAAGCCCAGCAGAATCTCTTCTTGAGATTCCCCAGCTTTGACCTTCCATGCTGAAATACGAACTCTTCCTCCCTCCCCGACTCTTTTAATTTGATCAATCGTTCAGCCACCTCTCCCAGTGCCTCATCCCAGCTTATCCTCTCCCACTTATGCTCTCCCCGCTTGCCAACACGCCTCATGGGGTAAATTATCCTATCAGGGTTATACAACTGATTGATGGCAGCCTGCCCTTTTGCGCATATTGTGCCTCGAGTGTTCGGGTCAAGCTTATTACCGTCTATCTTAACAGCCTTACCATCCTTTACCTTTACCACGATACCGCAGGAAGTGGTGCAGTTAAGACACCTTGTCGGTATATATTTTAAATCGCCGATTTGATGAAAAGGCTCATTTGAAAGTGCATCAGCCTTTTCTCCTAAGAGTAATGCACCTGTGGCAGCCGAAGAAATCTTTAAAAAATCTCTGCGATTGAGTTTTAAATTCATCTCCCCTTTTCCCTCCATCTATGAACCTCAAGGAAGGTTGGGTCAAACTGTCTGTATCCCCCGATTACCTCTTCCATCTCCTTTTTTAAACCAATATAAAGGACATTTACCCCTGGTAACTCATTTTCTTTCAACCTGCTCACCTTTACCTCTTCGCCCTTCCAGACCCTTCCATCCCACTTTTTTATATACCTTGATATTGAACTCTCAGGGTCATTTATATTTCCGAAATATATTGCCCCTGTATTGCAGGTGGTGACACAGGCTGGCATTTCATCTGCCACAACATTTCTTGTTGAGGAGCAGAAATCACAGAAATCAACACACCTATCATAGGGGTGTAAAAACACACCACCATATGGGTCAGAATCGATTATCCTGTTTATCACTTTGGTATTATAAGAAGGCCTCTCAGGGTTCTTTTTAACAATACCATTTCCATCAAGGACAATGGAGCCGTCCGTGCATGATTTCAAGATGGGGGAGCTGTCTCCTGACTGGGCGCATATTGTTGGTATGAAGACCTTCTTTACAGACGGATATCCTCCATATTCAAAGGTATTCACCCTTATCCTGAAGACCCCTAAGGGTATGTTATGTTCAGCCTTACAAGCCACATGACAGGCATAACACCCATTGCATCTTCTCAGGTCAAATAATAGAGCAAATCTCTTTTTCATCACATTTTTATAGGTTTAATATGTCCTTCTTAGGTTAATGCTGAGACTTTTGTGGTAAGTTTTAATGTGAAATGATATATATCATACTATTAATAATATAAACAATGAATAAGTTATATTTATTCCTATAGAATATAATCAATTTTCCATGAAATAAAGCCCTTCACCATTCCCTTATCTTGCTGATTTGAATTGCATTACACGATTATCTATATCTCCCTTCCTTGCGAGGGGGATTAAAAGGGAGTAATATTATTATAGAGAAGATTAATATAAAAGAAACGGGGTATTACTATGGATATAAATAAACCGCTTGGGAACGGTTCTAAAATTGCTGTAATTGGTGGTGGACCTGCTGGCAGTTTCTTTACCATCCTTACAAAAAAAATGGCAAGGGAACAAAATAAAGATATAAAGATTTCTATATTTGATAAAAAGGATTTTTTTGAACCAGGTCCCACTGGATGCAACATGTGTGCAGGTGTATTGCAAGATAATCTTATAAGACAATTGGAGGAAGTAGGTATAGATGTGGATAGTATAAGTGAGGAATACATCCACGGGTATGCCCTCTGTATCAAGGACATTTGCACTGCCCTTAAGGTTAATGAGGGGGTAAAGATATGCTCCATATTTAGGGGTGGTGGACCTGCTAATTTTATGATATCCAGTGGAAGGAGAAGTTTTGATAGACTTTTACTTTCTCATGCTGAAAAATTAGGGGCGCATTATATACCTGAAAGGGTAAAATCAGTAGAATTGAGCAAAGAGAGGGTCAGGGTAAATTATGGAAACAAGGGGGGATATTACGATGCAGATTTGCTCGTAGGGGCCTTCGGGGTTAATACAGGGGTTGTAAAGAATATATTTCCAGGTTATTCTCCTCCCAAAACATGGCATGTCTGTCAGACAGAGCTCCCCCTTGGAAGGGATTGGATAATGAATAAATTTTTTAATATGATACATGTATTCTTCCTGAAACCCAGAGGGATAAAGCTGCTTGCTGCTACCCCTAAGGGCGATTGTCTCACTATTACAGGACTTGGAAAGGATGTGGCATTTGGTGATTTAAAGAAGGCCCTCCTCGCATCTGAAATAAGTAAATATATACCTGAGAAATTAGATATAGCCTGCCATTGTCATCCTAAAATTCCTGTAACTCCACCAAAAAAGCCTTATTCAGATAGGGTAGTAATAATCGGTGATGCAGGCTATTCCCGATATTTGAAAAATGGGATTGAATCAGCATTTATCACAGCTAAATATGCTGCTGAGACTATTATAAACATAGGTATCTCTGAGAAGATATTAAAGGAAAATTATGATAGAAGATGTAGGCAGAGGTTCTTATATGATAACTTATATGGAAAATTTATACTCTATCTGCACGATTTTATTATGACAAACAATATATTGTCTTCTACTTATCTAACACTTGTGAATAGGGAACAGAATTCGCTGTATAGCAAAAAGAGGCTATCTGAAATCCTTCTCCATATATATACGGGAGATATCCCTTACAGGAGTATATTCTTTAAATCCCTAGACCCTATACTCCAATTTCAGTTAACACTTCAGACATTGAGGATATTGGTTGGGGATATAAATAAAATTTTCAAATTCAGAACTTCGAATGAACAAAGACTTAATTAGACAGGATATACAGAGCTTGTCCTGAACTTGTTTCAGGAATAAAAAAGGATTTCTTTTAAACTTATTTTTAATTCTGTAAATCCTGTTAATCCTGTCAAGTTCTTATAATTTCTTTAGCAGTTAAAAAATTATGTCTAAAGAACTTAAATTAAAGGATGGCTCTGTAGTAGCAATAATAGGAGGGGGACCCTCAGGAACAAGTTGTGCGATAAACTTAAAGAAAGAATCGATAAGGATGGGAATAGATCTGAAGATTGTTCTATTTGAAGGGAAGGATTTTGACTATCTATACAATCAATGTGTTGGGGTATTATCTCCTCCTTTTGAAAGAATATTGACAAATGAATTGGGAGTAGAGTTCCCATCCCATCTTATAAAAAGAAGGATTGAAGGATATGTACTCTATGGAAATGGAAATAAGATATTTCTTAATGGCAATGAAAACGAAGGTCCTACATATGCTGTCCGCAGGATTGAATTTGATAACTTCATGCTTGACACTGTCCGCAGACTCGGAGTCGATGTAAGGAAGAATAGAACTACTTATGTAGAGTTTATAGAAGATAAGGTGAGGATATTTGGCGAGAGGGGTTATCTCAAGGCTGATGTTGTAGTTGGTGCCTTTGGGCTCGATGAGTCTATGCTCGGTGTTTTTGAAAAGGCTACAAAAGATTCAGCAGGTTATAAAAGACCTAAAAGGCTTTTAAGGTCTTATATTACAAAGATATTTGCAAGAGACGATTTTATAGATAGAAAATTGGGGAATTATATATACGCCTTTATCCCTGGTACCTTACCAAATGTAGAGTTTGGGGCAGTAACTCCCAAGAAAGGTCATATAATGGTTAATGTTGCAGGCAGGAATGTCCATTCTACTGACTTAATTGAATTTTTAAAGCTATCCAAAGTAATGGAGCTGCTGCCACCATCAGAAGAATCGGGAGAACCTGATTACTTTGAGGGTATGTTTCCTGCCAGCACCAGTCAAAACCCCTTTGGTGATAGGTTTGTCATGGTGGGGGATGCGACCGGCTGGCTTAGACCCTTTAAAGGGAAAGGTATAAATACCGCCTTTATAACTGGTATAAAGGCTGCTGAAACCATGTTAAAAAAGGGGATTTCTAAAAAAGATTTTGAACAATATGCTATCCAGTGCCAGTCACTCACTGATGATTATGTCTATGGCTCTATTGCAAGAAATACCACACATATATTTTCAAGTATAGGAATCTTTGACAAATTAATCGATGTAGCGAGGTATGATAAGAAACTTTATGATGGATTCTATAATGCTGTATCAGGACATGATTCTTATAAAAACATATTCAAGAAGATAATGACTCGTAAAACAATATTCAACATAACTAAGGGGCTTATTTTCAGCTTCATGTAGTTACATAACAGAATACAGAAAAAGACAGATAGAACACCAGACACCAGTGCACCAGAGCACCGCAAAAAAACTGGTGACTGGTGACCTTTTCTTTGTGACCTCTGTGTCCTGTGGCTTATCAGGTTTTTGTTCCGGTGTTATTCAAACAAAAATGACCTATGTTGAGACAATCAAATTCCTTTATAATCTTGAAAGGTTTGGCATAAAATTAGGGCTCGAAAATATCTCCATCATCCTTAATCTCTTTGATAACCCCCACAAGAAATTCAAGTCTATCCACATTGCAGGGACGAATGGTAAGGGTTCGACTGCCGCCATGACGGCATCAATCTTACAATATGCAGGATATAAAACAGGCCTCTATACATCCCCACATCTACAGGACTTCAGAGAGAGAATAATGGTTAATGGAGCTATGATACCTGAGGAAGATGTAGTTGAATTGACTGAAATTATTAGATGCAAGATGAAAGGCTCCCCTACACTCCCCCTTTTTAAGGTGGCAATTAATGGGGGGTTAACCTTTTTTGAGTTCACCACTGTTATGGCCTTTCTCTATTTTTCAAGAGAGATGGTAGATTTTGCTGTTGTGGAGGTTGGTTTAGGGGGAAGACTGGATGCCACCAATGTCTTAAATCCTGTATTATCAATTATTACTGAGATCGATATTGAACATACTGATTATCTCGGTGAGGATATAAAATCAATAGCAAGAGAGAAGGGTGGAATTATAAAAGATAATGGAGCTGTTATTCTCTCATCCACGAAAACAGAAGTGATTGAAACTATAGAATCTATATGTAAAGGGAAAAATGCAAAACTCTACCGGATTGAAAAGGATTTTAATGGAGAGGCGGAGTATAGTAATATTCACTATCAGCACTTTGATTTTATAGATAAGCATTTCGAAAGCCAAATCCCAAAATCCAGGTTTCTAAGCCTTGAGATTCCTCTCCTCGGCAAATACCAGATTATGAACGCATCAACATCGGTAAAAGCAGCCCTCGTTTTAAATGAGGCAGGATTTAAAATCGGAGAGAAGGCTATTCATGAAGGCTTAAAAAATGTCAGGTGGAATGGAAGGCTTGAGATAGTTTCAGAGAATCCCCTTTTCATATTAGATGGTGCCCATAATCCTGCTGCTGCAAAGGCACTATCAGAGGAACTCGAAGGAATGAGCAATTCAAAATTCGGGATTCAGATTCATAAGATTATACTCATTATAGGAATATTAAAGGATAAAGATTTCAAAGGGATTATCAGTTTATTAGCCCAAATTGCAGACTATATTATTATTGTTAAACCAAAAACCCTCAGAAGCAGAAATCCAGATGATTTAAAGGATGAATTCTTTAAATATACAGAGGGTGTAGAAATAATTGAAGATATACCTGATGCAATTTCAAAGGCAAAAAATATAGCTACTGTTAATGACCTTATCTGTATCACAGGCTCATTTTTTACAGTAGGAGAGGCGATAAAATTTATAAAATTTGGGGTTGAGTCTTGAAATATAATTTTTCAATCCAAAAATCCGCAAGATTCATTGGGGTTGACAGGCATACTATTCGACAGGCTCATTAGAAGGCTGTCAGGGTGGGAAAAGAGTCATTTTTTCTTCAAGAATCATTTATAAATGATAGAATCTAACTATTACTACTATCCACTATCCATCCATAGCACTGTCAATCGAAAAGAAATAATTGATGACTTCTCTAA
>JACQQJ010000222.1 GCA_016207035.1 Nitrospinota bacterium
GCTAACCCCTTCTTCGATAATACCTCTGTTATCGCAGCTGTTAAGGTCGTCTTCCCGTGATCTACATGACCTATCGTCCCTACATTTATATGTGGCTTCGTCCTCTCAAATTTCTCCTTTGCCATATGCCCTCCCTTCAATAAAATCTTAATTTATACAGCTATCTTCTCTCTTAATCCACCTGTAGCTTTTGATATAATCTCTTCACTCAAGACCCTTGGAACTTCATCATAATAACTAAACTGCATCGTATATGTTGCCCTACCCTGGGTTTCAGAACGAAGGTCTGTGGCATATCCAAACATCTCGGAAAGTGGAACAAATGCCCTGATTACTCGTGCATTTCCTCTCTGCTCCATCTCTGTTATCTTTCCCCTCCTGGAGTTTAAATCACCTATAACATCACCCATATATTCATCAGGCACTACTACTTCTACATCCATAATTGGTTCTAATATGACAGGATTTGCCTTCTTGCAGCCATTTTTAAATGCGATAGAACCTGCAATCTTAAATGCCATTTCAGACGAATCTACCTCATGAAAAGACCCATCAAACAGAGTTACTTTCACATCTACTACAGGGTAACCAGCCAAAACCCCGCTTTCCATAGCCTCAATTATACCTTTTCCAACAGCAGGTATATATTCCCTCGGAATCACACCACCTACTATTTCCTTTTCAAATTCAAAACCCTTACCTGCCTCCTGAGGCTCAATCCTGATCCAGACATGACCGTACTGTCCCCTTCCGCCTGACTGACGAATAAATTTACCCTCAGCCTCAACTATTTTTCTTATTGTCTCTTTATATGATACATTCGGTTTTGATACATTTGCGTTTATATTAAACTCCCTTCTCAATCGGTCCACCAGTACCTCAAGGTGGAGTTCACCCATTCCAGAAATTATAGTCTGCCCTGTTTCATCATCCACCCTTACCTTAAAGGTAGGGTCTTCCTGAGCCAGTTTATTGAGAGAGTCGCCAAGTTTGTCCTGCTCTGCCTTTGTCTTCGGTTCTATAGCAACAGATATAACAGGTTCAGGGAATTGCATAGATTCAAGGACTACAGGTCTATCTTCGCTGCAAAGGGTATCCCCTGTCAGTGTCTTTCTCAACCCTACAGCAGCACCGATATCACCTGCCCTTATCTCATCTATATCCTCCCTTTTATTGGCATGCATTTTAACCAGCCGACCTATCCTTTCTTTTATATTTCTCACTGGATTATAAATATATGAACCGCTCGTAAGTATACCTGAATATACCCTGAAGAAAGTCAAATGTCCCACAAATGGGTCATTCATTATCTTAAATGCAAGGGCAGAGAACGGTTCATTATCATCCGCTTTACGGATCTCTTCCTTTCCAGTCTGAGGATTTATTCCTTTTACAGAAGTAATATCTAAAGGAGATGGGAGATATTTTACGATAGCATCTAGGAGAGGCTGAACAGCCTTATTTTTAAAAGATGCCCCACATAAAACAGGGGTTAATTTTAACATCAAAACTCCTTTCCTGATACCACTTTCAATCTCATCAATTGATAACTCTTCACCACCAAGATATTTTTCCATGAATATATCATTTTGCTCTGCAGCTGCTTCTATAAGCTGCTCTCTTAATTCCATAGCCTTATCCTTATATTCTGGAGGGATATCAATTTCATGATATACACTCCCTTTGGCCTCATGCTCTTCATATTCAGTTGCCTTCATTTTTACAATATCTATAATCCCCCTGAAATTTTCCTCAACGCCAAGGGGTATTTGTAATGGAACAGGATTAGCCCCCAGCTTATTCCTCATCTGTTCAACACATCCAAAAAAGTTGGCACCTGTCCTATCCATTTTATTCACAAAGGCTATCCTTGGAACCTTATATTTATCAGCTTGTCTCCATACTGTCTCGGACTGAGGCTGGACACCACCTACAGCACAAAATACACCGACTGCACCATCCAGTACCCGTAAAGACCTTTCCACCTCTACGGTAAAATCTACATGACCTGGTGTATCAATTATGTTTATGCTGTGGTCCATCCATGAACATGTGGTAGCAGCCGAAGTAATTGTTATACCTCTCTCCTGTTCCTGCTCCATCCAATCCATAGTTGCAGTACCTTCATCTACCTCACCTATACGATATGTCTTACCGGTATAAAAGAGGATTCTCTCAGTTGTTGTTGTCTTACCTGCATCTATATGCGCTATTATCCCTATATTTCTTGCATTTTCTAATGATACTTTTCTTGCCATAAAATATGTTATGGAGTTATAAGAGTTTAGGAGTTATTGAGTAAAAAACTCTTCAACTCTCCAGCTCCTTAACCCCTGACTCCTTTTACCATTTATAGTGTGAAAAGGCCCTATTTGCCTCAGCCATTTTGTGTGTATCTTCCCTCTTTTTTATAGAGAGACCGGTTTTATTAAAGGCGTCTAAAATCTCTCCCGCTAATCTCTCTTGCATGGTTTTCTCTCCCCGCCCTCTTGCATTATTTACCATCCATCGTATCGCAAGGGCAAGTTTTCGCTCAGGCCGTATATCTACGGGTATCTGATAGGTAGCACCCCCCACTCTCCGAGGTTTCACCTCTAAAACTGGTTTTACATTTTCAACAGCCTTTTTAAAAATCTTTAAAGGCTCATCTTTACTATTTTTCTTAATGATATCCAATGCCTTATAAAGAATAGACTCAGCTATACTCTTATTTCCACCTTTCATAATAACATTCACCATTTTTGAAACAAGGGTGTCATTATATCTAATATCAGATGTTATAACCTTCTGAATAGCAACTTTTCTTCTTCCCATAAAATCAAAGGTTAAGGGTTAGTTTTTCATACCTACTCATCCCTAATCCCATGCCCACACCTCCTTACTGTTTCTTCGGTTTCTTTGCCCCATACTTCGATCGGCCTTGCATACGATTCTGAACGCCTAATGTATCAAGAGACCCCCGTATGATATGATAACGAACTCCGGGAAGGTCTTTAACCCTGCCACCCCTTATCAATACAATAGCATGTTCCTGAAGATTATGACCTATGCCAGGTATATAGGTAGTGACCTCAATCCCATTTGTCAATCTGACCCTTGCAACTTTTCTCAAAGCTGAATTTGGCTTTTTGGGAGTTGTCGTATAAACCCTGATACAAACCCCTCTTTTTTGTGGAGACCCAATAAGGGCAGGGCTGTTTGTCTTACCTTTTATTTTTTCCCTCCCTTTCCTCACCAATTGATTTATTGTTGTCAATTAACCCCTCGAGAGAATAAAATTAAGGTAGTTCAAATCACCGTTATTAAACTTCCTGTCTTTCTTAAAAAATTTAAGAATTACTCGTTTAAACATGAACTTACTTTTATATCATAAATAAATTTAATGTCAAGTAAATTAACTACTAAATGACACCTCTTCTGTCTCTCGAATCTCCCCCTTCTCCGCTTTCTCCAAAGGTTTCTCCATTTCTACAGTAATATTCTGATATCTTTTTATACCAGTCCCAGCAGGTATAAGTCTCCCCATGATCACATTTTCCTTCAGACCTTTTAGATAATCCACCTTTCCACTTATGCTAACCTCTGTGAGAACCCTTGTTGTCTCCTGGAAGGATGCAGCAGAGATAAAGCTCTCTGTACTCAAGGAAGATTTGGTTATACCAAGGAGGGCAGGTCTCCCTTTCGCAGGTTTTCCACCTTCAGCGATGACCTCTTCATTCTTTCGAGCAAACACATTTTTTGGCACCTGCTCTCCAACAAGGAAATCTGTATCTCCTGAACCCTCTATAATCAAATGCCTCATCATCTGCCTTACGATAACCTCAATATGTTTATCATTTATCTGAACCCCCTGGAGTCTATAAACCTCCTGTACTTCATTCACTAAATACTTCTGCAGTTCATCTACCCCAAGAACATTTAAGATATCATGCGGGTCAACGACTCCATCCATCAATGGCTCCCCTGCCTTAACCCTATCTCCTTCATGAACACTAACATGCTTCCCCCTGGGAATCAGGTAATCTCGTTTTTCTCCATCGTCAGCAACAATAGTAACCAGCCGCTTGCCCTGGACAAATCCTCCAAGTTTAACTGTTCCATGTATCTCTGTAATGATTGCCTTTTCATGAGGTTTTCTTGCCTCAAAGAGTTCTGCTACCCTTGGAAGACCTCCTGTGATATCCTTCGTCTTTGTTGTTTCTCTCGGTATCTTGGCAACTACATCACCTGCTGAAATCATCTCCCCTTCTGTTACAGCAATATGGGCTCCTGCAGGGAGCAGATATCTTCCGATGGTCTTTTTTATATCCTTCATATCCTTAATTGAAATCCGCGGCTGAAGTTTTTCTTCCCTGTGTTCAAGTATTACTTTCTGAACAAGTCCTGTTACTTCATCTGTCTTCTCCTGAACTGTTACACCCTCGATAATATCACCAAATGCCACCTTCCCTCCAACATCGGTTAGTATGGACATCGTATACGGATCCCACTCCACAAGCGTATAACCCTCAGGCACTATCTGACCAGCCTTCACCTTTAGTTTTGCACCATAGACAATCTTATATCTCTCTTTTTCTCTTCCATGTTCATCCAGAATTATTATGGAGCCATTTCTGTTCATCACGACAATATCACCGTCCTTATTAACTACTGTTTTAATATCAGAATATTTTACAGTTCCACCTTTTTTTGCCTGCAGGGTAGTCTGCTCCACTACTCTGCTTGCTGTTCCTCCGATATGAAATGTCCTCATGGTAAGCTGAGTTCCTGGTTCACCAATTGATTGGGCAGCAATTATACCTACTGCCTCACCTATTGCTACCAATTCGCCTGAAGCAAGATTCTCTCCATAACACAAAGCACAAACACCTTCCACAGACTCACAGGTAAGAACAGAACGAATCTTCACCTTTTCTACCCCCGCATTCTCTACCCTTTCCACTGCATCTTCATTTATCTCTTCATCTGCCTTTACCAGAACATCTTCCGTAAATGGGTCCACTATATCTTCCAGTGCGATCCTGCCAAGTATCCTTTCACTCAGTGGCTGGATAATCTCTCCACTTTCTATCAGTGCTTCCACCTCAATACCCTTAATAGTTTTACAGTCCTCTTCCCTGATTATTATGTCCTGTGCCACATCAACTAATCTCCTTGTCAGGTAACCTGAATTAGCTGTCTTCAGCGCTGTATCAGCCAGTCCTTTTCTTGCTCCATGTGTTGATATGAAGTATTGCAGAACGGTAAGCCCTTCCCTGAAATTGGCTGTAATTGGGGTTTCTATAATCTCTCCCGATGGTTTTGCCATAAGACCTCTCATGCCTGCAAGCTGTCGTATCTGCTGAGAACTCCCCCGTGCACCGGAATCTGCCATGATATATATAGAATTAAAATCTGCTTCTTTACCAGCTGTTCCTTCCATTATTCTCTTGTCTTCTGATTCTAAATCCTTGAACATTTCGTCTGAAACCTGCTCATTAACATGTGCCCATATATCTACTATTTTGTTATATCTCTCACCATTGGTAATAAGTCCATTTCTGTATTGCTTTTCAACCTTCAAAACCTCTTTCCTCCCCTCCTCAACAAGACGTTCCTTGGTGAGAGGAATGCGCATGTCATCAAGGGATATGGAGATACCTGCCTTCGTAGCATACCGGAAGCCTAACTCCTTGAGCTTATCAAGAAACTCTACTGTCTTTTCTTTCCCTGCCTTTAAAAAGCTCTCACTTACAAGATCTGAGAGTGTCCTTTTATTCATCAGCCTGTTTATCTTTGAAAAGGGTATCTCCACCGGTACTATCTCATATAAGAGGACCCTTCCTGCTGTCGTGGATATTAATTCTCCATTCATCCTGACTCTTATTTTTGAGTGTAGCTCAAGCTCTCCTGCATCATAAGCAACCCGCACCTCATCAATGCCTGAAAATACCTTATTTTCCCCTCTCCCCCCCCCTTTGATTTTTGTCATGTAGTAACAACCGAGGATTATATCCTGACTCGGAACAGTAATAGGTTTTCCATGTGCCGGGGAAAGAATATTATTTGTTGAAAGCATTAAAATCTTTGCCTCTATCTGTGCCTCTAATGAAAGGGGAATATGAACTGCCATCTGGTCTCCATCAAAATCTGCATTAAATGCAGCACAAACGAGGGGGTGGATTTTTATTGCCTTTCCTTCTATCAGAATCGGCTCAAACGCCTGAATACCAAGCCGGTGAAGTGTTGGCGCCCTGTTTAAAAGTATAGGATGGTCTTTTATCACTTCATCCAATACCTCCCATACCTCAGGGGATTCCTTTTCTACCATTTTTTTTGCACTCTTGATAGTAGTGGCATAGCCTTTTTGCTCCAGCATATTAAATATAAATGGCTTAAAAAGTTCCAATGCCATCTTTTTGGGGAGTCCGCACTGATGGAACTTTAGTTCAGGACCAACAACAATAACCGTTCTGCCTGAGTAATCTACCCTCTTTCCAAGTAAATTTTGCCTGAAACGTCCCTGCTTTCCTTTCAGCATATCGCTTAATGATTTAAGGGGCCTCTTATTTGTCCCTCTCATTATCTTACCCCTCCGCCCATTATCAAAAAGGGCAGCTACTGCCTCCTGAAGCATTCTCTTTTCATTCCTTATAATTATCTCAGGTGCCTTGAGTTCATGAAGTCTCTTTAGTCTGTTATTTCTATTTATTACCCGACGATACAAATCATTCAAGTCTGATGTGGCAAATCTGCCTCCGTCTAAAGGAACCAATGGTCTTAGCTCTGGGGGGATTACAGGAATTACTTTTAAAATCATCCACTCAGGCTTATTGCCAGATTTTCTAAAGGCCTCAATTATTTTTAGTCTCTTTATGACCTTTCTCCTTGTCTGAACAGAAGCTGTAGATTTTAATTCATCCCTTAACTCCTTTGATAGTCTATCGAGATCTACTTTTTTCAGCAACTCATTAATCGCCTCTGCCCCCATACCAACCTTGAATTTTTCTCCATAAAGTTCTTTCATCTCTTTATACTTATCTTCAGTAAGAAGCCTCTTCTCTTTTAACGGAGTATCTCCCGGGTCAATGATAATATAATTCTCAAAATATATTACCCTCTCCAGTTCCCTGATGGATAGATCGAGCATATTTCCAATCCTGCTTGGTAGTCCTTTAAAGAACCAGATATGTGCTACTGGAGAGGCAAGCTCTATATGCCCCATCCTCTCCCTTCTCACCTTTGAAAGGGTAACTTCCACACCACACTTTTCACATACAACACCCTTGTATTTCATTCTCTTGTATTTTCCACAAATACACTCCCAATCCTTCACAGGTCCAAATATTTTTCCACAGAAGAGCCCATCTCTCTCTGGTTTAAAAGTCCTGTAGTTTATAGTCTCAGGTTTCTTTACCTCCCCGAATGACCACGACCGTATCTTTTCAGGGGAGGCAAGCTTGATCCTTATCCCATCAAAAGAAAGAGGGTCTTTCGGCTTTTCAAAAAGTTCTTTAAATTTTTCCAATTTCATTCTCCTCTACTTATGTTCATCTTCAATCAATTCCACATCGAGAGCCAAACTCTGGAGTTCTTTTATAAGAACATTAAAGGATTCTGGCACACCAGGCTGCAGTGTATTGTCACCTTTTACAATAGCTTCATATATTCTTTTCCTGCCTTCAACATCATCAGATTTTACTGTCAGCATCTCTTGTAATGTATATGCAGCCCCATATGACTCGAGTGACCATACCTCCATTTCACCGAGCCTCTGACCACCAAACTGTGCCTTTCCACCCAATGGCTGCTGGGTAACCAATGAGTAAGGTCCTGTAGATCTGGCATGTATTTTATCATCAACTAAATGATGCAGCTTCATCATATATATATATCCCACCACAACCTTCTGATCAAAAGTTTTGCCTGTTCTTCCATCATAAAGAACAGTTTTACCTGTCTCTGAAAACCCTGCCTCCTTTAATAACTCTTTTATATCTCCCTCCCTTGCACCATCAAATACCGGTGAGGCTACATAGATACCCAGTTTTTGCGCAGCCATTCCAAGATTTGTCTCTAAAATCTGACCAACATTCATTCGGGATGGAACACCGAGGGGATTCAAAATAATGTCCACCGGGGTTCCATCTTCCAGATACGGCATATCCTCTTCAGGGACATTCTTTGCAACTACTCCCTTGTTACCATGCCTGCCTGCCATTTTATCACCTACAGAGAGTTTTCTCTTGGTCGCCACAAATACCTTAACCAATTTAATAACACCCGGTGATAACTCATCCCCCTTTTTTAATTTTGAGATCTTCTCATTCATAAGAGTTTTCATGGCATGGATCTGATCCTGTGCCGCATCTTCAATCTCCTGCATATCATCCTTTATGTCTGCTTCCACTACTTCTATGTTTAATAGGTCCTTACCGGTCAGCTCATTTAATATATCTTCAGTCATCTTCTTCTTTTTTTGAATGAAAAGCCTTTTTCCTGCCTTAATATCCTTCGCAGCAGTCTTACCTACAAGGAGATTCCTTAGTTTCTTATCCCTTTCATCTTTTATAATTTCTATCTCCTCTTCATAGTCTTTCATGAGCTTTGCCTGATCTTCTTCTTCAATAGTTAATGCCCTTGAATCCTTATCCATACCCTTTCTGGAAAAAACCTTCACACCAATAATAGTCCCTTCTATACCAGGTGGAACCCTGAGAGATGTATCTCTAACATCTCCTGCCTTTTCACCAAAAATTGCCTTCAGAAGTTTTTCCTCAGGAGAGAGAATGGATTCACCCTTTGGGGTTATTTTTCCAACCAGAATATCATCAGGTTTCACTTTCGCACCAATACGGATAATTCCACTTTCATCTAAATCCTTCAAAACATCCTTGCTTATATTTGGTATATCTCCCGTGATCTCTTCTTTTCCCTGTTTTGTATCCCGTGCCTCTATCTCAAATTCTTCTATATGAATAGAGGTAAATTTATCCTCTTTCACAAGTCTTTCACTCACGATAATAGCATCCTCAAAGTTAAAACCCTCCCAGGGCATAAAGGCCACAAGGACATTATGACCTAATGCCAGATCACCCCTATCTGTAGCAGGACCATCAGCTATGACATCCCCCTTCTTTACTCTATCACCACAGGTTACCAGTGGTTTCTGGTTTATACAGGTATTTTGATTTGACCTCTGGTATTTAACAAGGTTATAAATATCTACTTTTGATGTCTTTTTTTCCTTTTCCCTCATATCTGCCAATATAACGATTCTATTCGCATCTACACTCAATACATCTCCTGATGACCTTGAAAGTACTGCTGCCCCCGAATCCCTTGCAACAATTCTCTCCATCCCGGTTCCTACAAGTGGTGCCTCTGTCCTTAAGAGTGGAACTGCCTGCCGCTGCATATTGGAACCCATCAAAGCCCTGTTTGCATCATCATGCTCAAGAAATGGTATGAGAGATGCTGCCACACTGACAAGCTGTTTCGGAGAAACATCCATATAATCGATCTTGTCAGGAGATACCATAATAAACTCTCCTCCCTTTCGTGCCGAAACCATTTCGGTCTCAAAATTGCCTTTTGAATCTATCGGGGCATTTGCCTGTGCAATGGTAAACCCCTCTTCTTCCATCGCAGATAGATAAATGACCTCATCGGTTACTCTGCCATTTTTTACCTTCCTATAGGGGGTCTCTATAAAACCAAATTCATTAACCTTTGAGTAAGTACTGAGTGATGCAATCAGTCCTATATTCGGTCCCTCAGGGGTCTCGATAGGACATATCCTTCCATAATGAGTGGGGTGTACATCCCTCACTTCAAATCCTGCCCTTTCCCTGGTAAGACCTCCAGGCCCCAGTGCAGAGAGTCTCCTCTTATGAGTTATTTCTGATAGCGGGTTTGTCTGATCCATAAACTGGGAAAGCTGGCTGCTTCCATAAAATTCTTTTATTGCAGCTGTTACAGGCTTAGAATTAATAAGGTCATAGGGCATTGCAGTTTCAATATCCTGTATATTCATCCTTTCTATGATAGCCCTCTCCATCCTGATCAGTCCTATCCTTAACTGATTCTCCAAAGACTCACCAATCGCCCTTACCCTCCTGTTACCAAGATGATCAATATCATCCGAGCTCCCAATTCCCAACCGAAGATTGAGGAGATATTTTACGGTAGCTATTATATCTTCTGCAGTCAGCTGCCTCTGACTTAATGGTAAATTCAAGCCAAGCTTGTTATTCAGCTTAAGCCTGCCTACTTCAGAAAGGTCATAACGTTTTGGATTAAAAAAAAGACTTTTAAAAAGAAGCCTCGCTGTCTCAATTGTTGGGGGTTCTCCAGGCCTTAACCTTTTATATATCTCTCTCAGGGCTTCCTCAGGGGTATTTATTTTATCCACCAGCAAGGTATCTCTCAGGGATGTATCATTATACTGTTCGCTGATATGAAGAATGGAAAACTCCTTTATTTTATTTTTCTTTATAATTTCAATCATATCAGATGTTATATCTGTATTTATCTCAAGCAAAATCTCACCTGTCATTTCATCAACCACATCATTTGCTATAATTTTTCCCACCATCTCATCAGGACTTATATTGATACTCTTTATCTTTGCAGACTCTATCCTTTTTACCATAGCTTTATTAATCTTTCTTTGTGCCTTTACTATGCATTCACCGGTAGATGGGTCAATGATATCTTCCTTAGCCTTCTGTCCTATCAAAAGGTCCGTTACCCTCACTGAAAAAATATCAGACTCAGGATGATAATTTACTTTTACAGATTCATAGAAAAAGGAAAGGATCTCCTCTGTTGAGTATCCCAGCGCCCTTAACAGGATAGTTGCTGGAAGCTTTCTTCTCCTGTCAATTCTTACATACAATATTTCATTCGTATCAAATTCAAAATCGAGCCATGAACCCCTGTAAGGTATCAGACGTGCAGAATAGGTAATCTTTCCGATAGAATGGCTTTTACTCTTGTCGTGAAAAAAGAAAACACCCGGGGAACGATGCATCTGGCTAACGATTACCCTTTCAATTCCATTTATAATAAATGTACCAGTTTCGGTCATAAGGGGTATCTCACCAAGGTAAATCTTCTGCTCTTTAATCTCACGAACAGTACTATTCCCTTTTTCATCCTTCTCTTTAACAACTAACTGGACCATCACCTTGAGTGGATCAGCATATGTCATCCCTTTCTGACGGCATTCCTCCACACTGTATTTCTCTTTATGCAGCACATCTCTTTTACATTTTGCACAAACCAATCCCTCACCGCCCAATCCCTTATATTCACCGCAGTCACAATCCCATATTCCCACTTCATAACCAATATATTCAATAGAGGCTGTTTCTTTATAATTAGATATTGGAAAGACACTCCTGAAGACCTCTTCCAAACCACTATTTTCTCTCTTTACAGGAGTCACATCACTCTGTAAGAATTTATTATAGGACTTCTTCTGAACTTCTATCAGATTTGGGATATCAATAATAGCAGGTATCCTGCTAAAGTCTTTTCTCTGAATGAAGTTTTTCATAATCATGGATTTGCCTCCCGTATTATCAAATTACTTTATTTCAACAGCTGCCCCTATCTCTACGAGTTTTTTCTTAATCTCCTCAGCCTCTTCCCTCTTGATCCCTTCCTTTAATGGCTTAGGGACTCCATCTACAAGGTCCTTTGCCTCTTTAAGCCCCAGGCTTGTTAACTCTCGCACCACTTTTATTACCTGGATTTTCTTTTCACCTACACCTGTCAGTATAACGCTCACTGTTGCTGGTTCTGCAGCTACACCTTCAGATGCCTCACCTGCTAGTGCACCACCTACCATAGATGGAGCTACAGGGATAGCTGCAGTAACACCAAATCGTTTTTCCAGTTCTTTTACTAATTCTGAAAGTTCAAGAACTGAAATTCCTTCAAGGTAAGATATTACATCATCCCTACTAACCCTTGCTACCTCTGCCATATTATTTCCCTCCTTTCAAATTTTTTGCTTCTTCTATTGCCTTTAATGTATAAATAAATTTTTTCATAATCCCCTGCAGAACACTGACCAGATTTGTTGCAGGCATCTTCATGCAAGAAAGTGTCTTTGCAATAAGAACCTCTTTTGGTGGTAATTCAGACAGCCGTCTTATACCGTCAGCCTCAATGAGCTTCCCTTCTAAAATTCCAGCCTTAATATTCAGCTTATCATTCTTCTTTGCATAAGAAACCATTATCTTTGCAGGAGCTATAGGGTCTTTATAACTTAATGCCAGTGAAGTCGGCCCTGTAAAATATCGTGATGCAGCTTCAAAAGGTGTCCCTTTTGACGCAATTATAGCAAGGGTATTCTTAATCACCTTTAGCTCTACCTCTGCACCACGCAACATCTTTCGTAACTCATTTACCTTCTGGACATTCAGTCCTTTATAATCTGCCAAAATTGCTGCCTTTGCCCTTGAGAATCTATCATGAAGCTCCCTTACCTGTTGCTCCTTGAATTCAGTAACCAATTTTCATTCACCCCCTCAACATGAATCAGCAGTGATTCATGGGAATCAAGTAACATTCATTAAATTTGAAACCTGGACATTATCTACAGGGATCCCTGGACCCATAGTTGTAGATACCGTAATACTTCTCAGGTAGTGCCCCTTTGCTGATGCCGGTTTTAGTCTTACAATGGTTTCAAGAAATACTCTTGCATTCTCAATGAGGTCCTCAGTCCTAAAGCTTGCCTTGCCAATAGGGGCATGAACTATTCCAGCCTTCTCTGTCTTAAATTCAACTTTACCAGCCTTTATTTCTTTTATAACCCTCGTAAGATCGAATGTAACAGTCCCTGACTTTGGATTGGGCATAAGTCCGCGTGGCCCTAGGATCTTTCCCAGTTTTCCCACAGCCCCCATCATATCAGGTGTTGCAACAACCCGATCAAATTCCATCCATCCACCTGAGATTTTTTCAATCATATTTTCTGCCCCAACAAAATCTGCCCCTGCCTCTAACGCCTCCTTCTCCTTCTCACCTCTTGCGACAACCAATATCCTGACCTTCTTTCCAGTCCCCTTAGGCAAGACTACGCTCCCCCGTATCATCTGTTCAGCCTGCTGGGGTTTAACACCTAACCTAATTGCCATCTCAACGGTCTCATCAAACTTAGCAGATGCCAAACTCTTTGACAAATGTATCGCATCTTCCATAGAATAACTTTTTTGCTTTTCTATTTTGGATGCTGCATTTTTATACCGCTTACTCACCCTTGCCATGCTTTACCTCGAAAAGATCCATCCGTAATGATACGATTTAAAATTGTATGTTTTAGTTTTCCCATTCTCATTATCTACTCAACAATAATTCCCATACTTCGTGCAGTTCCAGATATTGTTCTTATTGCTGCATCCATATCAAAGACATTGAGGTCTTTCATCTTTATCTCTGCAATCTGTTTGACCTTAGCCACCGTTACCTTTCCAACTTTTGTTTTATTTGGTTCAGCAGACCCTTTCGCAATACCTGCAGCCTGTTTTAAGAGAACTGAAGCCGGCGGCGATTTTGTAATAAAGGTAAAGGTTCTGTCCGAATATACCGTTATTACGACAGGGATTATCGTTCCTTCTTTCCCCTTTGTCTGTGCATTGAATACCTTACAAAACTCCATTATGTTAACTCCATGCTGACCAAGTGCAGGTCCAACAGGTGGAGAGGGATTTGCCTGCCCTCCGGGAACCTGTAATTTTATCATCGCCATTATTTCTTTAGCCATATACTCTCCTTACTCAAACCTTCTCTACCTGTGAAAACTCCAGTTCTACAGGGGTTGCCCTGCCAAATATAGTTACCATTACCCTCACTTTACCCTTATCCATATTCATCTCTTCAATCACACCTGAAAAATTTGCAAAGGGACCATCTATCACTCTGACACGTTCTCCCTTCTCAAACATAAACTTTGGTTTTGGTTTTGTAGATTCACCTTTCAATTGTTCTAAGAGATGATTGACTTCTGCATCATCTAAAGGTATAGGTTTTGTCCCCCCAAGAAAACCTGTTACTTTTGGAGTATTTTTTATGACATACCATATTTCATCATCCATTTCCATCTGAATCATGATATAACCAGGAAAATATTTTCTGGTAGAAATCTTCTTTTTACCACCCTTTATTTCAACAACATCTTCGGTAGGAACAAGAATCTGATACACCCTCTCTTGCATTGCGCTATTCTTGAGTCTCTCTTCCATACCTGACTTTACCTTACTTTCATACCCTGAGTATGTGTGAACAACATACCATTTCTTATCCATCTATAAAGAACCTCTCTGCAGTCAAAATTTGAAGGAGCACAATAAAGATATGAAAGCCCTTCAAACTGCCTTCCCCTATTATTCACCCTTACCTTTTTTATAAAGATTTTATTTTATGAGACCCTCAACTAATTTTGAAAGACCAAGGTCAACCAGTCCAAGAAAAAAGGCAATCAAAAAAACTGATATTATAACCGCTGATGTGGCAGCTACTGTCTCTTTTCTCGTTGGCCAAGAAACTTTCCTTATTTCTATTTTTACTTCACTCAAAAAGGTTTTTAATCTATTAATATATTCCATCATAACAATACAGAAGTCAGAATACAGAATAAAAAAAATCCTACTTGTTCTGACTTCTGACTTCTGTATCCTGAATTCTAAAGATTTTCTGGCAGGCCAGGAGGGATTTGAACCCCCAACAGCCGGATTTGGAGTCCGGTGCTCTATCCGTTAGAGCTACTGGCCTGCAAAATAAAATATAAAAATCCTCTTACTCTTTACCTTCATTTTATCTCCTTATGCATTGTATGCCTTCTACAAAAACGACAATACTTTTTAAATTCTAATTTATCAGGGGTTGATTTTTTATTTTTTGTAGTAGAATAATTTCTATTTCTGCATTCAGAACATGCCAGTTGAATTATATCTCTCATTCTATCACCTCGCTGATTACCCCTGCACCTACAGTCTTTCCACCCTCCCGTATTGCAAACCTCAACTCCTTCTCCATTGCTATGGGCGTTATCAGCTCCACATTCATGCTGATATTATCTCCAGGCATCACCATCTCCACACCCTCAGGTAAATTCACTACACCCGTCACATCCGTCGTCCTGAAGTAAAACTGTGGCCTATACCCCCTGAAAAATGGCGTGTGCC
>JACQQJ010000223.1 GCA_016207035.1 Nitrospinota bacterium
TTCCTCTTTTTCTATTTTCTTGACTGTTCCTTGTTTTAAAAGATTAACACTGGCAACGCAATTATTTTCATCATAACCCACTTCATACACAGTCTCGGTTCCATCAAAAACCATTTCTGTAGGAGTACCTACAACTTCCCATAAACCTAAAGTGAACACATCAGCGGTCCCATGAAAAACAGTCCTGCCAATCTTAACAGGACCACTGTATCCTTGTGTAAATTTAAAAATCTCGTATTTTCTGCCGTCTCTCTCTTCATTTGTAACTGGAGCACCAAATTCAGCTATAAGCAAACTCCTGGGGGTACCCGCTTTAAATAAACTTACATCCTTTTTAGTCGGCTGTCTTGCTGCCATAAACACCGCACAACCCTGTTGAGTCAATAATGCTACAATAACACATAATATCCAGCAATATTTCCTCATTTCCAAATCCTCCTTATTTCTTAATCAATCTGAAAGTCTCTACCAATTTATTGAATGACTCCAGATCCTTATCAAAATAATATCCTTCAGCCGCTGTATATATAATTCTGTAAATCCAGTCATCTGATAAGAACCCATAATGGACTTTCTTTATCTTTAAACCATCGTCACTGCGGAACCGATAAACGAGTTTAAATCCATTTATACCATTTATTGTCTCAGGGATATTCTCAATAAGTTCAAAATTGGTTATTATTTTATTTGAACTAAAATTATCAATCTCAACCTGGGCAACTTCCGAGGCAAGCATATCTTTCTGAAATCTCTTCTTGGTAAATGGCAGTTCCTTATCAAACCTTATACGCTCAATCCATATATTCTGCAAGAACTCCCCGTCTCTGGTAATGAATAAATCCTTGCCTTGGCATTTCATCCAGCCCCAGGGTAATTCTGCATGGAAATTATAAGATGTATTTTTATAAATGCCGCCTACCTTAGTCCAGGTAGCACATCCTGTAACGAATATAGATAATAACAGAATCGGGATATGTCTTTTCATGATTTAATTATTGATATACTGTTCTATATATAATCTGTCCTCTGCTAAAGGAGAGATTTCAATATACTTTTTAAATTCTGTATCTGCATTTTCTTTATCACCGCTCTTATAATATATATATCCGAGCCCTTTGTGTGGCTCAGCATAATCAGGAACCAAAGCGATAGATTCCTTATACAATCCCATTGCCTTTTCTTTATCTTTTAATTTATCTGCTGCGGTTTCTTTTGATTTTTTATCCAAAGGCTGTTCAGACCTCTGGCGATAAACCTCAGCCATAAAATAATATCCCCTGGGGTCATCAGGTTTTTGCCTGATATATTTATCTATCGTTACCTTTGCTGTCTCAAAACGCCCCATCTTCATGTCTAACATTGCATTATATAAAAGAAGATTACGGGTAATCATAAGGAATTTTTCAGTATCTTTTATCCTGTTATCCTGCATTGTTTGCTCTGGATAATCTTCTTTGATAAGCGCATTCAAACCATCAATCCTCTCCTGTAGTCTGGGATGCGAGCCGAAAAAGAATGGTTCTTTGGCTTTTTCTATTTCGTAATTCTTTTTTAATGCCTCAAACACCTTGGGGGATTCATTTAAATCATAACCTGCATCATATATCAATTTCAAACCATTTTTATCCGCTTCTCTCTCTAAATCCTTGGAATAACCATTTACTGCGGCAATTGTGGCAATCCCGCCTAAGAGGCCAATAATACCACCGCCTAATCCAGCGGTGGTAATCCCAAAGGTTTGTAAGAAGGCTGTCTTATTGAGAATGTCTCTGTATTGCTTTGTCAGATGCCTGTTAATAGCATGTGTAACTTCATGCCCGAGTATAATAGCCAGTTGCGCCTCGTTATCTATGCGTGCCAACATCCCTGTATGAATATACATCCTTCCGTCAGGAAAAGTAAAGGCATTGAGCAAAGGGTCATTTATAACCCTGACATGAAATTTTAATCTTCCCTCTTTAAGATTCTCCGGGATAATCTTATTTAAGACCTCATTTACATAATTTTCCAATTCTCTATCCTGGTAGATGTAACCACTATTATCCAGCCTTTCCTCTTCTTCTTGAGCCCTTTTCCATAGACGATTTTCATCATCTTCTAATAGCATGTTTTCTTCTTGACTACTAAAAGGTTTAATATTGGTTGTGGCACACGAAGTAAGAGTCAGAATAGCCGCTATTAATAATAAAAACCTTAATATTAACATAACTATCTCAA
>JACQQJ010000220.1 GCA_016207035.1 Nitrospinota bacterium
CATACACAGAGGTAGGATGCTCCTTCTTTATAACATGCAGTACCTCTCAAGTCTTTTCTCTGTTAATGCCCTTCTGAATGCCTCAAGGTTTTCAAAATAGATACCCCTCCGCTTCTTAACCTTTTCCCCTCGTTCAATAGCCTCTGCTGTTTCTGCAAAGCCCTCTAAAACTTCGTTCAGGCTCTTTATCCCTATCTTTACCTTTTTAACCTTCATAATTGTTTACCCCCTTTTTTATACTCATTAATATCTATAATTATATCCTTATTGTTTGCAAGAGATTGAGCTTGATGAGATTGCTTTTTACTGATGCCTTCGGGGAGAGAGGGTATAGTTCCACCAGTAGAACCATACTCTTTGGTTCTTCCTTCTTTTGGCATCTCCCTCAACATCTCCCCCAATTTTACCACGCCTTTTCGGAGTGAGGTTAATACTCTGCTCTGGTATCCCCTGTTTTGCCTGAATAATAGCCAATAAAAACCCTGCCTATCAGGGAGATAAGCAGGGTCTTTGGTGCATGTTAGGGAAGGGATAACCTATCCCCTGACTGTGCAGTAATTGTGCAGTTGACAAGAGAAAATAAGGAATAACAGGGTATAAATCTGCTATCCCTTAAATTCAGGTTTTACAAGCAATAACAAGCAATAGCAAGTAAGGTATAAATTGACAGGAAGGCTTAAATATAATTCGAAGTCCGACGCTCTATCCAGCTGAGCTACGGGCGCAAGAAGGTTATTCCTTTTCAATCCTTAAATTTTTAAGATAGAGTAATTCCATTGCATCCAATCTCAATCTGCTTACATACGGCTTGATTAAAAGATTCTGGGCTGCAAAAAAAAGGGGCATTATTGCAATATCATCTTCCAATAAAATCCTCTGTGCCTCATCATACATCCCTATCCTTTTTCCTCTTTCAATCTCACCCCTTGCCATATCTATTAAACTATCATATTTTGCGTTTGACCAGCCAGTATTATTGTTACCACTATCTGCTGTGAAGAGGGTCATGAAGTTATCAGGGTCAGGATAATCAGCACCCCAGCCAAGCCTGAAGATTGCCGGTGTATCAGTCTTAAGCCTTTTGAGAAATACCTTCCATTCCTGATTGTCCAATTTTATATCCATATGAATATTTCTTTTCAGTTGTGACTGTATATTTTCAGCAATAAGACTGTTTACAGGGTCTGTATTGAATACAAGGGTAATAGACGGAAACCCTTTATCATCAGGATAGCCTGCCTCAGAAAGGATTCTCTTTGCTCCTTCAGGGTTGAATCCTATGCCTATATCTGGGTTATATCCCAGCATACCCTTCGGTATCCATGAGTTTGTTGGTATCTCACCCCCGTTTAAAATGCGGGGAAGTTCCTCTTTGTTAATTGCCATTGAAAATGCCTTCCTTACCTTTACATCATCAAAGGGTTTTTTGTGAACATTGAATCCATAATAGTAGCCCCTCAGCAGTGGAATTTTTCTATATTCATTATTTTCTCTATAGGATGGTATTGCCTCAGGTGGTAGATTGACTATATCAAGGTCTCCAGTTTCGTACAGGGTAAGGGCTGTATTTCTTTCATTTACTATAAACATCTTAACCATAGCAACTTCAGGTTTTCCACCATAGTAACCTTTATTAACCTTTAGAGTTAACTGATATTCATGTCTCCATTCAGCCAGTTTAAATGGGCCATTCGTTACTATGTTTTCAGGGTCTGTCCACCTCTCTCCATATTTTTCAATAAGGTCTCTCCGCAGTGGAAATGTTACCATAAAGGTAGTAATGCTTGGAAAATAGACTATCGGTTTTTAAAGCTTAACCTCGAGGACATCAGGAGAGAGAGCCTTTACACCTATCATACCTGAATCTTTAATCCTCCCTGAATTATATTCATAGGCATTCACTATATCATAAAGCATATAGGCATATTCAGCGGCGGTCTGAGGATTAAGAAGCCTCTTCCATGAATATTCAAAGTCATATGCGGTTACAGGTTTCCCATCTGTCCAGTATACATCCCTCCTGAGGTAGAATGTATAAACCTTCCCATCCACTGACATATCCCACTTTAATGCAATGGCAGGTTGAGGGATTAAATTTTCATCAAACTGTGTAAGCCCCTCCATGATATTTGCAACAACAGTAAATGATACGGCATCGGTAGCCAGCGACCAATCGAGGGTAGGGGGCTCAGAGGGGATGCTCATCCTGAAGGTACTGCTGCTATTATCAGTTTTAGCAATGGTACATGATAGAAAAAGGAAAAGAGATAAAAGTAAAGAATAAAACTTTCGTTTTAAATTATATGAGTGCAGTATGTTATTTAGGTTTTCCTTCATTTTTTCTACTATATGGCAGTCTTATCATATCAACCCTGCCTGCAACCTGTTCAAACTCAGGGTCCTTGTGGACAAGCACAGAATTGGTCCTTATGGCGCTTGCAATAATCCAACTATCAGCAACTAATAGATTTTTTGTAGCCTTTATCTCAGAGGCAATAATTATAATTCATGTGGCTCCATTTACAATGAGAACTGATTCAGCCATGATTTGTCTTTTTATGTGTGGCAAATGGCGGAATTGAGCGGAGACCTCAGACGGTGTGCAGAGCGATTGCTTGCATTCGCTTATTTTAGCACCGGCAAGGCGGAGAGCCCGAAGGGTCGTCCGCCCGAATGACTTGCTCCCACAACATAGCGGTGGGGCAAGTCATGAGAGTGCTGCTCAATTCCGCCATTCCCGCCGCCTTCAGCGGCGGGAACACTAAAGCTCAGTGGTGCGCTTTAGCTCGTCCACTGGAGCGCTTTGTTAGACCTATTTATTCTTTTTTAAATAATCGGCGTCTAATCTGTCTTTTTCTCTGCCTGTGGATTCTTTATTCTTGATCAGGTTCTCTTTGGAAAGAAATGGTATTCGAAGATTTTCAACCTCAATAAATTTCTTTGTTTTATACGCTTCTTCAAATGTTACGCCGTCAATATGCGTGATTATGTCGATGCGGCGGGGTGCCACGCCTATCTGGAATATTATCCCTTTTTCCGTAAAAGTCTTTTCCGTGACATCAGACAACTTCGAGCCAAATTCAGAAAGGGACACATATATCTTTTTTGAATTTTCGGAAGACGCTTACCACCCATATATCAAAGTCTCCCGTGGCGCGGGGATAGCCATACGCTCCCATTGCATATGCGCCGACGATGAGGAATTTTGCCTTATTGCTTAATAAGATTTGTAATATTTCTTTGTAGTCTTCGTTCAACATAAGGGGATTTTCTCAACGACCATAATTCAGCCGTAAGCTCCCACATAAAGGAGATTCTTTCTGCGGGGGACATATCCGCAAAGCCTTCATCATTCTTCGATACTTTGCCTAGATAGGTTTTATTTCGATTAACTTTCATAATAAAAATATATCACGATTTGTTTAATTATTTCTCGTCTAATGGCGGAACTCAGCAGCGACGTGGAACGCCGTCCGCTGGAGTGATTTGTTAGGCGTTATTATGTTCAAGTGTTCATGTACTAATTTGCTAATTTAAATAGAACAATCCCCCTTTTTTTCACCACTTTTTGCTATTGGCGTTGATGGGCATGTTAGGTCATTTTTTGTTCTACTGAATTCGGTAGAATTCACTCAGGGTGTTATTAAACTTCTCTTTGTTATGTCTCCATGCAATGTGTCCTGCATTCTCAATTTCTACAAACGTCGCTTTTGGAAAGCGGTTCTTAACATGCCTCTTGCTTTCCCCATAAATATCTTGTTGGCCGTAGGTGATCATTATGGGAAAGCGATAATCAATCGCATCCTTGAGCAATGGATAATCCACAATATGTGGACGAGTTTTGTTGATGGGCTCCGCGCGCACGTTTTCCACCATTGCATCAGTTGCAGCAAATGCTGAATCGTATTCTCTGTTGTAGTTTTCCAGCACCTGTTTGAACAGAGATTGATATTAAATAGTTTGGCAGACATGCTTTCGATCAGCAGCGTCTCCATTTGCACACCCGTCAACCTGATCCAACTGTTAGACGTTCAATTTCTCAAACAAATAATGCATTTTGCTTCTTAGCTCGATGTTTTCTTGTGTTGTCCAGGTACCGCCATGATTTACTTTTCCTCTACTGAATTTGAAGGGCAACAGGTTTTTGAAAAGTGGGAAATACCTGTCACTACTCATAACCTGAATGTGTAGATGGGGCTGGATTGAGGATCCTGAATTGCCCACTTCCCCAATTTGTTGGCCAGCCTTTACGGTATCACCTTTTTTCACACTCGCAGAGCCTTTTTTTAGATGACACAAAAGGACATAAAAATCACCTGCGTAGATCATAATGTGATTACCGCCAAATGCTCCAAAACCGTCAGACACTTTTGCTTTATTTATCAGTAATGACAAAAGATCATAAACAAAGGATATTTTCTCACGGTCTTCCTCGACATCGTGACAAGCAACAACTACCCCATTGACAGGAGAGAATACCGGGCTTGACCATGTTAATGTATCCTCGACCGAAATAAACGTAACTAAATGCCTCAGAAAGTTACCTTTTTTATAAAGCGACTTGCTCTCATTTTCAGCGAGAAAATCAAATGCAAGAGCTGGGTGACCAGGAGGATTATAAATCACCCAGTTACCCGTAATTGGCGGTTCAATGACAATACCGTGTTCATGCATATGGTATCTCCTGCACGCCTAATGGAGGAATTGAGAGGCAACCGCAGACGGTGCATAGAGCGAATGCCTGCCTTTGCTCATTTTTAGCACCGGCAAGGCGGATAGCCCAAAGGGTTGTCCGCTCGAATGACTTGGTCCCGCCGCTTTCAGCGGCGGGAACTTTCTTTTTATGTCTACATTTATTCTTTAGTAAATTTTAGGTCAATTTATGCAAAGAATCAAGGGAAAATTTGCTCAAATATCTTTTTAACCCCTTAAAAAATAAGGGAAATAATAATCATGGGCAAACCCCTGCAGAGTTGGTGGTTTACCCGTGATTATTAGGATAAAATACTTCATCATACCGTATTTAGAGGGTTGCTGAGGAGTCATTTGTTCTAGCCCAGGTACATCGTTACCCCCTTGACTCTCATTTAAACTTGACATGAGTCCACCTTATATGGTTTTATATGTAAAACTCTTTTAAATCGGTCCAGCGAGGCTATAAAGGGGATATGAAAAATAACCAGATAAATAGTAAGAAATTAAACCTCCTCACCAGTTAATGAAAGGAGGTTTTTTTATTTTTTATATAAACTTTTCATGAACTCAAGGGAAGTAATGAATGCAAATGAAATAGTGAGGGCAATTACAAGGGTAGCCCATGAGGTATTGGAAAAAAATAAAGGGGCTCATGACCTCGTAATTGTTGGTATCCGCACAAGGGGGGTATATCTTGCTGAAAGACTGGCTGCAAAGATCAAAGAGATTGAGGGAGAAACCATTCCTGTCGGGATAATTGATATAACCCTTTACAGGGATGACATAAAATCTGGTCTGTCAAGTCATGTGGTAAAGAAGACAGAGATACCTTTTTCAATATCAGATAAAAAGGTTATATTGGTAGACGATGTGCTTTATACAGGAAGGAGTATCAGATCCGCCATAGATGGATTGATAGACTTTGGCAGACCTGCAAACATACAACTGGCAGTCCTCGTGGACAGGGGTCACAGGGAGCTGCCCATAAGGGCAGACTTTATTGGAAAGAATATCCCTACATCCTATAATGAATCGGTAAAGGTTATGCTGCGAGAGGAGGATGGAGCGGACAGGGTGGTTGTAGAGGGTGATGACAAACAAATTAAGAAGTAAAGACCTATTGGGGACTAAAGATCTATCACCTGAAGAGATACTCCTTATACTCAATACTGCAGAATCCTTAAAGGAGATTTCAACGAGGGATATTAAGAAGGTCCCTGCCCTCAGGGGAAAGACCATAATTAATCTCTTCTATGAATCCAGCACACGGACACGAACCTCCTTTGAGATAGCCGGAAAACGGCTTAGTGCCGATGTAGTAAATATCTCCGTGTCCACCAGTAGTACGGTTAAAGGGGAAACATTAAAGGATACTGTTAAAAATTTAGAGGCTATGAATCCTGATGCTGTGGTTATAAGACATCCTTCTTCCGGTGCACCTCATTTCATCGCACGATACCTTAAGTGCCCTGTAATAAATGCAGGAGATGGGGCTCATGAGCATCCCACACAGGCACTTCTTGACCTGTTCACAATGAGAGAAAGGCTTGTCCTGAGCGGAGCGAAGGAACTTAAGGGATTAAAGGTCAGTATCATTGGTGATATAGCCCACAGCCGTGTTGCAAGGTCAAATATTTATGCCTTGAATAAAATGGAAATAGAGGTATCTGTAGCTGGTCCAGCTACAATGATGCCTGTAGATATAAAAAATTTAAATGTCAAGGTTTTCACAGACATTCATAAGGCAATAGATGGGTCAGATGTGATTATGGTGCTCAGGATTCAACTTGAGAGACAGGAGAAAGGGTTATTCCCATCAATCAGGGAATATTCCAGATTATTCGGACTCGATAGAGAAAAATTAAAGAATGCAAAAAAGGATGTAATAATTATGCATCCCGGACCTATAAACAGGGGCGTTGAAATATCTACAGATGTAGCTGATGGACCTTATTCACTTATACTGGATCAGGTGACAAATGGTGTAGCTGTAAGAATGGCTATCCTTCATCTCCTTACAGGAGGGGTATAGTTAAATGAGGGAGATATGAAAGGAAAAATAATTATTAAAAAAGGGAGGGTCATTGACCCTGGAAATAGGATTGATGCAATACTGGATATACTTATTGAAAACGGCAAAATAGTTGAGATAGGTAAAGAACTTATAATTCCAAACCCTGAACTCCGAACTATACATGCCTCTAATAAGCTTGTTGTCCCTGGTCTTATTGATATGCATGTTCACTTAAGGGAACCAGGATACGAATATAAGGAGACAATAAAGACTGGAACTGAGGCAGCTCTCGCAGGTGGATTTACATCTATAGCCTGTATGCCAAATACAAAACCAGTAAATGATAATCAGTCGGTAACAGATTTCATACTGGACAAGGCAAAAAAAGAGGGGGTTGTAAATGTGTATCCTGTCGGCGCTATCACAAAAGGGCTTGAAGGCAAAGAGCTGTCAGAGATTGGTGAATTAAAGTCAGCCGGAGTCGTAGCAATAACTGATGATGGAAGACCTGTAATGAACAGCGAATTAATGAGAAGGGCAATGGAATATGCATCTATGTTCGACCTCCTGATAATCTCTCACTGTGAGGATCTATTCCTATCCGATGGTGGAGTAATGAACGAGGGGTTTATCTCAACAGAACTGGGACTTAAAGGCATACCAAATGCAGCAGAGACAGTGATGGTGGCAAGGGATATTGCACTCGCAGAGTTGACGGGTTCAAAACTTCATATCGCACATGTTAGTACTGCAGGTGCAGTAGGGTTAATAAGAGAGGCAAAATTAAGAGGCATAAAGGTTACTTGTGAAACTGCACCTCACTATTTCACACTTACCGAAAGGGAGATTAAAAATTACAACACCAATGCCAAAACAAATCCACCTCTAAGGTCTGAGGGTGATTTAAGGGCGATAGGAGAAGGTTTAAAGGACGGCACGATTGATGTAATTGCTACAGATCATGCACCACATAATGTATTTGAAAAAGATGTGGAGTTTGACAGAGCCCCCTTCGGTATCGTAGGGCTTGAGACAGCCTTGTCACTTACATTGAAACTTACAGGGGAAGGTGTAATCTCAATACCTGATGCAATTGCAAAACTTACGATAAATCCAGCGAGGGTATTAAATTTAAATAAAGGGACTCTTTCAGTGGGAGGTGACGCAGATATTACCATTATCAATCCTGAAAAGGAATGGATTGTTGATGTAGCGAGATTTAAGTCAAGAGGCAAAAACTCCCCGTTTCATGGATGTAAGGTAAAAGGGGGTATAGAGATAGTCATTGTTCAGGGAGATATAAGATATGACACTACTATCTGATTGGCAAAGGTATAGAAAATTATAAAAATTGCTATTTGCAACTCTTTGAAATTAACGGTATTATTTAGCTGACTGCCAGATGATTTAACAAAATCAAGGGCTTGCAACCATAAAGAGCCTGCCCCGAACTTGTTTCGGGGTTGCGGCTACCCTGTAACTCAAGGCTTTAGCCTTGATGACTCAAACCTAAAGGTTTGAGTTACTGGTTTAGGGATACCGACGCTACCCCTCCTTTGTAAGAGTCTGTCCTGAGCTTGTCGAAGGAAGGGGTTTGAGGAGGTAGATGATTAGCTCTACTACGACCCATCCACTGGATGGGTGCCCCGACCTCCCCTTACAGAGGGGGGGGAGGGATTTTTTAATCCGCTCCGAAGGGGCGTTTTGTTCCTTCCCCTTTGGCTTTATTATTTTATTATACAATACAGAATTTTCATTGAAATTACTTATTACATTTGATATTTTGAAAATATGATACATGCTATTTTAGCCCTATCAGATGGTACCGTCTTTGAAGGGGAATCCTTTGGTGCAGAAGGTGAGGTAATAGGAGAGGTGGTATTTAACACCAGTATGTTCGGATATCAGGAGATACTTACAGACCCGTCATACAAAGGGCAAATTGTAACAATGACATATCCTCTTATAGGAAATTATGGAATAAATGAGGAAGATGTAGAAGCACTGAGGCCCCATGTTGAGGGGTTTATTATTAAGGAAGGGAGTAAATCTTTCAGCAATTGGCGTGCACAGAAAGGCATTGATGAATATCTTAAAGAGTATAAAATAATAGGTATTCAGGATATTGACACCAGGGCACTTACAAAACATATAAGGGATACAGGGGCTCAGTATGGTGTGATTTCAACGGTTGATCTGAATAGAGAAAGCCTTATTAAAAAGGCATCAGAATCACCAGGCATGATTGGAAGGAATTTAGTAAAAGATGTAACATGTCAAGAAAAATACCATTGGACAGAGGGGGGATGGGATATTAATACTGGATACACGAATAAGGGACCTCGGTTGAATGACAAGGGAAATCAGTTCAGAGTTGTTGCCTATGACTGTGGTATTAAGCATAATATACTCCGCCTGTTGGTAAATGCTGGTTTTGATGTTACGGTAGTTCCAGCCTACACAAGTTCTGATGAAGTTCTATCAATGAATCCAGATGGTATAGTTCTGTCAAATGGACCAGGCGATCCAGATGCATTGCCTGATATAATTAAAAATATTAAGCAATTAATTGGCAAAAAACCAATTTTCGGAATATGTCTCGGTCATCAAATATTATGCATAGCAATGGGTTCAAGGACCTATAAATTAAAATTCGGTCATAGAGGAGGAAATCATCCTGTTATGGATATAGCCACGGGAAAGGTGGAGATTACTACCCAGAATCATGGCTTTGCCGTGGATGCTGATTCGCTCCCCTCCGACCTTGAACTGACGCATATAAACCTTAATGACAGAACAGTGGAAGGAGTAAGACATAAGAGCCTGCCTATTTTTTCTGTGCAGTATCATCCTGAGGCATCGCCAGGACCCCATGACTCAAGATATCTTTTTACTAGATTTGTAGAATTCGTGAAGGTAAAAAGTTCATAGATTTTATAGAATAAATAACTTTACAAATTTTAACACCCAAAACTTTTAACTCATATGATACATAATCAATTTTTTAGTAAAATGTTAAATGTGATGACTTCTGAACCTTTTACTAATGAATTAAAAAAGGCAAGGACTGAGTATACAAAGGTGGCTGGAGAGGTCTTTGAAGACGATAAATCATTTGAGATGAGGATGAATTCTTTTCTTGAATGGTATATTTTAGATCGTCCCATAAGTTCAAAAAATAAGACCCCCCTTCAAACATATTTAGATG
>JACQQJ010000227.1 GCA_016207035.1 Nitrospinota bacterium
ATTCGTGGCTAATGCATAATCTCAGTTAATATTTTATATTTGAAAGGAGGTAAACAATATGTCACTTGTAAGATGGGAACCTTTTAAAGATTTGCTTTCAATTCAGGAGAGAATGAACAGACTCTTTGAAGATAATTTTTTTCGCACAAGAGGTTTAGGAGAGGAACTGACAAAGGGGACATGGACACCTGCCGTAGATATCTATGAGACACAGCAAGATATAGTTTTGAAGGCAGAACTACCAGGGCTTGATCAGACGGACATCAGTGTAGAGGTCAGAGATAATACCCTTACTCTTAAAGGGGAGAAGAAATTTGAAAAGGAGGTAAAAGAGGAAAATTACCACAGGGTAGAGCGTTCATACGGGACATTCCAGAGGATGTTCACCCTTCCTGATATCGTTCAGCAGGATAAGGTAACGGCTAAATTTAAAGATGGGGTTCTGGAGATCATTTTGCCAAAGGAAGAGAAGACAAAACCAAAATTGATAAAGGTAGATGTGGAGTAACAAAATCTGTTACGGATAGTCTCAAAATGCCAATGAAACTTGTTCCTGAAAGTTTCGAAATATGGATTATGGTTTCGTTGGCATTTTTTTGAAAATTAAATAATGATACAAAGGATTATTATTGGTATTGGTATAGTTGTATTCATTGTTGGATCAGCCCTTCAGGGGAAATATATCACTCAAGGCTATACAAAGTTTATTGCTGGTGAAGGTTATATAACTTTCATGTCAGGGTTGATTATAATAATACTTGGCTTTGCATTTAATTTATTGACAGGTGAGATACACAATGGAAAAGGTAAAAACAGCCAATAAAGCGAACAAAAAAGAGGAATTTAAAAAGGAAAAACCCCCAGAATTTGTGGTACGAGATAAGAGGTTCTGGGCAACTGAGGAGAAGGAGGAAGGGGTACCTCTCGTGGAGAAGATGCCGACTTATGTTGAGCAACTGAAAAAACAGGTTGAAGAGGGTGAAAAGAAATTAAAGGAATATATTGCGGCATATAAACAGAAGATGGCAGAAAATGATGAATTCAGAAAGAGGCTGGAAATGAATTATCAAAAGAGGGCTGAACAATTAAATACTGAGTTTATTGTAAATCTCCTTCCTATTATTGATAATCTTGAGAGGGCACTATCTGCAGCAGAAAGGAGCAGTGATTTTGATTCACTCCTGAAAGGAATAAAGATGACTCAATCGCTTTTCTTAAACCAGCTTAAGAATAGCGGGATTGAAAGTATAGAGGCATGCGGTAAGGCATTTAATCCTGAGTATGAAGAGGCAGTAGAGATAGGAGAGGTAAATTTAAAAGAGGAGGATAATATAGTCATAGAAGAATTAGAAAAGGGATATAAGATAAAAGACAGACTCATCCGTCCCGCAAAGGTCAGGGTAGGGAGGTATTTTGATAAATCATCAGTAAACCCCGTTACCCCGCCCTGAAAAGTAGTGCATTCTGTGGATAATGGGGTAAAAAATAACCCTCCAGTTTAAAACTCTTTTCCTCGTATAATTAAATCCAAATAAAATCAAAGGCATTCTATAGCCTTCCCTTCTCATGTCCTTTACACTTCATATTACAGTTAGTTAGTAATTTATTTGTAAAATTCTTTGCTTTTTGGCAAGAAAATATAAACCACTAAGGGCACGAAGTTCACGAAGAATCTTGTAACTCAAGGCTTTAGCCTTGAATCAAACCTAAAGGTTTGAGTTACAGTTTTTTTTCTTCGTGTCCTTCGTGTTCTTCGTGGTGATTTATTCATTTTCCGATTTATTCGGGTTAGGAATATTGATTTTGAAATTTTTGTTTTTAGTGGTATATTTTTGGATATGACACCTGTTATATCATTTATAGGAAAATCAAATAGTGGTAAGACTACATTTTTAGAGAAACTCATACCTGAACTTGTAAAAAGGGGATACAAGGTAGGGACAATAAAACATGATACCCATAATGTATTGAAGATTGACAGGGAAGGGAAGGATAGCTATCGTCACAAAAAGGCAGGGGCAGCAACTACAATCCTTTCATCACAGGATACATTGGCAGTTATAAGGGATTTGGAAGAAGATTTACCCATTGAACAGCTTTGCCTTCAATATGGAGATGGCGTGGACATAATCCTCGCAGAAGGGTATAAGAAAGGAGGCCATCCTAAAATAGAGGTGACGGAGGAAAAGTCTCCGGCTGAGCTTTTTTGTCATAAGGATAAAAAAATTGTTGCATTGATTTCTGATAATAACTACAATATAAACCTTCCTGTTTTCAGGAGAGATGATGCCGTAGGGGTAGCTAATTTCATTGTACAGGGTTATTTGAAGGGGAGTAAAGTTGGGTATTTCTCACTGGAGGTCAATTCAAATCCAGTTATTCTAAAACCTTTTATAGAAAACCTCCTTCGGGGTGCTATAAAAGGGGTTATCTCATCTCTTAAGGGGTGTGAGGACCCAAAGAGGATTAAAATCAGGATAGAAGATTCCTGAGTAGCATAATAAAAATTATGGAGGATAAAAAAGATGCAGAATAATATAAAAAACCTATTTTCCAGATACATATTTAGAACCCTTAGCCTAAACAAAATAAACATTTCTGTCTTTATTATTATTTTTTTTACCATTACAGGTGGAGGAACTTCTTTTGCAAATGGACGAATTGTCAAAGAAGGCAGAAAAGCTACTGTTTCAGATATAAAGACATTTCAAAAAGAATACCGGTATGAGGCAGGTAAAGCTGATAACAAGGATACATCAAAGGTACTTGCATTGTACCGTATTAAAAGCCTCCTTTTAGAAGAGATAAGTAATTATCTTGAATCTGAAAAAGGGATTAAAAACCTCCATTTAACCAGAGAAGAGGTAACCACAGGTATTGCTGGAATTGTGACAGATGAGGTATTAGATGAGACCTGGGATGGTAAGAGCTACTGGTTAAAGGTAGAAATAACTGCTGACATGAACGAGGTAACAGAATTTATACAGGGACTACTAAATGATACTTTTAAGATAAGAGATCTGATGGATTTAAAGAATAAACTAACAGAGAAAAATAATGAGATTGAGAGATTAAGGGCGGAAATTGAATCTTCCAAGAACCCGGATGCCATTAAATTAAAAAAGTATAATAAGGAAGTAGAGATGCTCAGTGCTTTTAAATGGTTTGAGAAGGGATATGCGTTTATAGAATCAATGAACATGAGTGGGGCGGTTGATGCGTTAAATAATGGGATTGCACTTAATCCAGAATATGCATTGGCTTATAGGATTCGAGGGAGTGCCTATGGCAATCTTGGTGAAAATCAGCAGGAGATAAAAGATTTAAACAGGGCAATTGAACTAAATCCCAAAGATGCAATAGCTTATTACTCTCGTGGGTTAGCCTATCAAAATCTTGGTAACTACCAACAGAGTTTAAATAATTTCACTATGTCAATTGTGTTAGAAGACCATACATTTGCAAGGGCCTACTACAATCGTGGGCTTATTTATCACTCACTCGGCGATTTTCAACGGGCTATTGGCAATTATAAGATAGCTGCTAAGCTTGGTGATAAACAGGCACAGGACTCTTTAAAATTGCTCGGTATTGATTGGTAAACCCCGTTAGAAAATCTTCACCTTTCTAACGGGTTAAAGATCTGAAACATACAAAAAACCTACTCAATTATTTTTAAAAAGAAACAGAATTCGATAGGGGATAATTTTTTCTTGCATTAATTTTACTTTTAGTATATAAAGAACACCTGCTTTTTACCTTTAATTTAGTCAGGGAGTAAGACTTGAAGATTTTGTTTTCTTCATGGAATGATGAGATTATAGATAACCGGGGTATTGACCCGGTCAACTGGAAGGACGCCCCACAGGTAAAACTGCCAACCGAATTTGATAAGGAAAATAATGTCATTGCCTTTATCGGATGGGCAGGGATAATTCTGGTTAAAAACTCTGTCAATATTGTTGATATGTGTGCCAGTTTTTTTGATTATGTTCAAAATAATTCCTGTGGAAAATGTTTTGCAGGTCGCATAGGAACTGCAGTAATGCAGAAGTTTTTAAAAAAGATAGCAAAAGGAGATGGAGAGGAAAGTGATCTGACCCATCTTGAAGCCCTCGGTAAAAATATATTAAAAACAGCAAAATGTTCTGTTGGCCAGACGAGTCCAATTCCAATACTCCATGCATTGAAATTCTTCAGGGAAGATTTTTTAACAGCAGTAAGAGTTAGCAAACCTGTAAGCAATACTACCCGATATGAAGGAAAATGGACAATCCCCTGTTACTACGCATGCCCTACAGGTATGGATATAGCTACCTATATTGAGCTGATAAAGGAATGGAAACCATTGGAATCATTACGGGTAATAAGGGAGGCAAGTCCAATGGCATCAACTCTTGGAAGGGCATGTTTTCATCCCTGCGAAGATAATTGTCGAAGGAAAAATGTAGAAAAGTCTATTTCCATATGCAAATTAAAGAGATTTGCCTGGGATTATGAGGACCTCCATTCTATTTCAAAACCTACAAATCCAAATAAACATGTTAAAGAGGATAAAATAACAGTTATAGGTACCGGACCTGCGGGTCTGTCTGCTGCATACTATTTAGCCCTCAGAGGATACAGGGTAACTGTATTTGAGTCCCTGCCAGTCCATGGCGGTATGGTAGGGGTAGGTATTCCATCATACAGGGTGCCGAAAGAGATACTCCAAAAAGAGGTAAACTTTATTGAAGATATGGGTGTTGAGATTCGGTATAACACAAAGGTTGGAAAGGATATAACTATCCCTCAGCTCAAGGAACAGGGGTATAAGGCATTCTATATATCAACAGGGGCGCATCTTTCAAAAAAGATGGGGGCAGAGGGGGAGGATGCTGGGTATGATGGCTTTATTAAGGGTGTTGATTACCTGAGAGATTGTGTGACTACTAAATGCTATACTGTGAAAGGTAAAAGGGTAATTGTTGTAGGGGGAGGTAATGTGGCAATGGATTGCTGCAGAACCCCTGTCAGGCTGGGAGCAGAAGAGGTTATCGTCGTTTATCGAAGGACGAAAAAGGAGCTGCCTGCTGACCCTCATGAGGTCTATGAGTCAGAGATTGAAGGCGTACAATATACCTTTCTTACTGCACCAAAGAGGATTATTGCAGAAAATGGAAAGGTTACAGGACTTGAATGTCTGAAAATGGAATTAGGTGAACCTGATGCCTCCGGAAGGAGAAGACCTATAGAGGTCAAGGGCTCAGAATTTGTCATCCCTGCAGATATCGTTATTCAGGCAATAGGTCAGGACTGCGATCTCTCTGTTCTCAATGGTGTAAACGGGATTAAACTAACAAAGTGGCAGACAATTGTTGCTGACCCTCATACATTTCAAACAGATGTACCATGGATTTTTACAGGTGGTGATGTCTTTAACGGCCCCTTAACAATCGTTGATGCCTGCGGAAACGCAAGGAGGGCCGCAGAGAGCATTGACCAGTATCTCAGTAATAAGCCAGTATCTCTTTCAGTTCCCCAAAAGATAGATAAGGTTATTAAAGTGCTTGGTGCATATAATAAATATGAAAAGATTGGAATAAAATCAGGGTGGGAAAGGGTCCCTATGCCCACCATTCCTATGGATGAGAGACTGAATAGCTTTGAAGAGGTAGAGACAGGGTATTCCCTTGAGCAGGCAATTGAAGAGGCATCTCGATGTATGAGGTGTTATCAAATAGCAATGGTGGCACTAGAACAAACCGTTTAAATCATTCAAGCCGACTAATCCGATAAAATGGGTAAGGTAACCTTAACAATTGATGGGAAGAAGATAGTAACTGATAGTAAGAAGACTGTCCTCGAGGCTGCAACTGAAAATGGTATCTATATACCAACCATCTGCTATCTCAAAAAACTGAATCCCATTGGCTCTTGCAGGATATGTATTGTAGAGGTGGAAGGTGCTGAAACCCCTATGACATCATGTCAGCTCCCGGTCTTGGAAGGGATGGTAGTTAACACAAAATCAGACAGACTTACAGAACTCAGACAGACGATGGTTAAGCTCATCCTCGTAAACCACCCAGTGGATTGCCCTATTTGTGAGAGGAGTGGCGAGTGCAAACTACAGAATATGACCTACGATCTTGGAGTATCAAGACAGACTTTAAAGGCAGAATTCGTAAAAAGGGAGAAGCGATACGACTGGAGGTTGGTAAGATACGATCCATACCTCTGCATACTCTGTGAGAGATGTATACGGATATGTCATGAGGTTCAAGGTTTCTCTGCATACAAGATCAGACAGAATGGCTTCGTATCTGTCATAGATACTGTTGATGAGAAGCCGCTTGATTGTGATTTCTGCGGTCAGTGCATTAATGTTTGTCCGGTTGGTGCCCTCAATAGTGCCCTTGTGCTTCCTGCAAGGAGCTGGGAGTTTAATAAAATAAGAAGTATCTGTGCATACTGTGGAGTAGGCTGCTCATTTTTATTAGATATAAAAAAGGATAAGGTGGGCAGGGTTTTTACTGATGATACTATAGGTATGAATAATGGCAATCTATGCGCTAAAGGAAAATTTGGATATCAGTTTATAAATAGTAATGAAAGATTAATGACACCCCTTATAAAAAAAGGGGATACCTTTACACCTGCCTCATGGGATGAGGCGCTTCAATTAGTGGGTGATAAATTTAAGGAGATTAAAACCAATTATGGCGGAGAGGCTATTGCAGGGATTGGTTCCGAAAGGATTCCCAATGAGGATAATTATCTCTTTCAGAAGTTTTTCAGATGTATACTCGGTTCCCATAATATAGATAACATACTCAATCTCAAAAACAGTGGATTTGGTTCAGGGCTCCTTGAGACCTTTGACTCACAGATTATAAATTCTACAGATTATGTATATGCATCAGACTTCATATTTTCTATAGGTGCAGACCTCTGGGAAGAGAATCCAGTTATAGGAAACATTATCCGAATGGCATTGAGGGATAATGAGGCATACCTTATTGTGAGCAGCAGCAGGAATTTAACACTGAAACCACCACCAGATTATAAAATGGTTTACAGATATGGCTCAGAAATTCAACTTATAAATGGACTTATAAAGATTATCTCAGATTTAAGGGGTAGAACAGAAGACTTAAGGGAATATTCAGACCACTTAAAAGATATACGGTTAGAAGATATATCATCAAAAACAGGTATTTCAAAGGATTTAATAGAAACTGTTGCCATAAAGATGAGTAAATCAAAGTCCCCTGTAATTCTGTGTGGCAGTGAGGTGTATACCCATCCATTGGGTGTAGAAATTGTTCGTAATATCCAGAATCTTGCAAATCTTATACAGGGAAAAATTCTCCTCTTCAGGGAATACTGTAACTCTCAGGGGGTTAATGATATGGGTGTCCTTCCTGATAAGTATCCAGGCTACAGGAGGGCTGCAGACCCCGAAGTAAAGGCAAGTTTTGAAAAATCATGGGGATTTACCCTCCCTCATAAGAATACACCTGCAGCAGGCATGAATATATTCGATATGGCAGTGAATGGCAAAATCAAGGCGATTTATGTGATGGGAGAAGATATTACACTCCGTTATTCCGATGGCAACCAGATCAGAGAGGCACTGAAAAAAATAGACTTTATTGTAGTTCAGGATATTTTTTTAACCGAAACCGCAAAGGCAGCAGATGTAATTCTTCCGAGTGTAAGTTTTGCAGAATTGGAAGGGACATTTACAAACATGGAAGGGAGGGTTCAGAAGGTAAACAGGGGAATCAGACAGGCAGGTAAATCTAAGCCAGATTGGGAGATAATTCATGAGCTGTGCAAAAAAATGGGAACAGATTTCAAATATTCTGCCCCTGAAGATATATTTAAAGAGATAGCTGCTGTTGTTCCAGCATATAAGGGAATTGCTTATTCAGATATAAAAAACAATGGTAAACTGGCACAATATTCAATACCATCAAAAAAGCGATTTACCTTTATTCAGGATAAAGAAATTGATGGAACAGGTGGAGAGGATATGTCATTTTTACTTTTGAGCGGTAATAGCTTTTTTCATCTCGGGACAATGTCAAGGAAGTCAGAGGCAATGAACATGCTGACCCCTGAGTGTAAGATTGAGATACAAACCTCAGATGCCAAAAATTTAAAGATAAAAGACGGGGATAGGGTAATTGTAAAATCAGCACATGGCAGTATTACTATTAAATCAAAGATAACCAATAAATCGACGCCAGGAATTGTTTTTATCCCTGTGAATTTTGAAAATGTACCGGTAAATCTTCTCACAGGCAGAAGGGATACTGTAACAAGGGTAAAGATTTCAAAGATAGATTAAGATGAGTGAATATATACCTGTATTAATAATGCTCATAATAGGAGCAGGGACCTCTGCATTGATACTTGTAGCAACTACCATTATCGGACCGAAAAAAAGTTTTGCTGATAAAATGGAACCCTTTGAATGTGGAGAGAGCCCTATTGTATCTCCAAAGCTTAGATTCTCTGTTAAATTTTATTTAGTGGCTTTATTCTTCGTTATCTTTGATATTGAGGCAGTGTTCTTATATCCATGGGCAGTCCTTTTTAAAAGCCTGGGGCTTTTTGGATTTGTTGAGATGATGATTTTTTTAGCACTTTTAGGTGTCGGATTGATATATATATGGAAAAAGGGGGCATTAGAATGGGAATGACGGAGGAAAGAGGAGAGAAGGCAGAAGAAGGGTTAGAGAGGATATTAGGTAACAGTATTCTCCTTACCAAATTGGATGCAATCATTGACTGGGGGAGAAAGTATTCTTTCTTTTTATATCCTTTTGTTACTGCTTGCTGCGGAATGGAGTTTATGTCTTTAGCAGGACCAAGATATGACCTTGATAGATTTGGTTCAGCACTACCGAGATTCTCCCCGAGACAGGCAGACCTCCTTATGGTGGTTGGAACTATAAGTCATAAGCAGGCACCGATATTGGTAAAGATATATAATCAGATGACAGAGCCAAAGTGGGTATTCTCCTTTGGCGTATGTACCACCTCAGGTGGTTTCTATGATAATTATGCAACAGTCCTCGGTATAGATACACTGATCCCTGTAGATGTTTATGTCCCTGGTTGTCCACCGAGACCTGAGATGGTAATAGACGGATTACTGCTGTTACAAAAAAAGGTTATGAGAGAAAAGTGGTCAGATTGGCCAAGGGGCCCTGCACCAGTAACTAAAAAATAACTGTTTAAACGGTTTAAACCGCTTTTACTATTTTATGGAATTAAGTATAACTTTAAAAAAATTAAAAGAGAGATTCCATAACTCAATTATAGATATCCACTCTTTTCGTGGAGATGATACTGCAATTGTAAAGAAGGAAGACATTCTCCGGATAACCAAATTCTTAAGGGATGATGAAGAGCTCCTTTATAATTTCATGATGGACCTGACAGCAGTAGATTACCTTGGCAGGGAACCAAGATTTGAAGTGGTATATCACCTATATTCTTTAAAGTATAACAAAAGGGTGAGGATTAAGGCCCCAGTTCCAGAACAAGATTGCACAATAGATTCAATAATTTCAATATGGATTGCTGCAGATTGGTTTGAAAGAGAGGCTTACGATCTCTATGGAATTATTTTCAAAGGGCATCCTAACCTCAAGAGGATACTACTCTATGAAGGATTCAAAGGTTATCCCTTGAGAAAGGACTATCCGGTAAGAAAGAGGCAACCCCTGATAGGACCAGAGAACTAATAGACACAAGACATCAGACATTAGACTTCAGACTAAAGAAAAAAAGAAAACGGATAAAGGATATCGTAATTAACTAATGTCTTATGGCTTATTTCTGATGTCTAGAGTCTGTAATTTTATGTCTGATATAACAAAAGAATTACATACAGAGCATATGGTTATAAACATGGGTCCATCGCACCCGGTGACCCATGGAACTGTTAAGTTCGTTGTAACCCTGGATGGAGAGACAATCGTAAATTTTGAGGTTGAAATTGGGTACCTCCACAGGGGGTTTGAAAAGATGTGTGAGAGTGGCTTATGGGAGCAGGCATTTCCCTACACTGATAGATTGAATTATGTCTCTTCCATGATTAATAATGTAGGGTATGCCCTCGCAGTAGAGAAACTCATTGGTATAGATACCCCTGAAAGGTGCAAGTATATCAGGGTTATTGTAAGTGAGTTATCACGGCTGTCAGACCACTTTACTAATGTTGCAGCGAGTGGACTGGAACTTGGGGCATTTACAGCATTTCTCTATTTTGTAGAGGCAAGGGACCTTATATGGGACCTCTTAGAGAGTATATGCGGTGCACGGCTTACCTCGAATTATGTAAGGATCGGTGGACTTAAAAATGACCTTCCGGAGGGATTTAAAGGGCATACAGCAAGGGTCTTTAAGAGATGCCGTGAACTGTGGATAGATGTGGATAAGCTCCTTACAAAGAACAGGATTTTCCTTGACAGAGTGAGGGATGTGGGTATAATGTCCCCTGACGATGCTATAGCATACGGATTTACAGGTCCTTGTCTCAGGGCAAGTGGTGTCCCCTATGATGTAAGAAAGGCACAACCATATCTCGTATATGACCGGATGGATTTTGAAATTCCCATCGGGGAAAAGGGGGACAATTTCGACCGTTATCTGGTAAGAATGGAGGAGATAAACCAGAGTATGAGGATTGTTGAACAGGCACTTGATAATATACCCGATGGACCAATAAATGTAGATATGCCGGAATACAGATGGCAGTCAAAGGATGATATATATACCAAAATAGAATCTGTAATATTTCATTTCAAGACAGTTGTAGAAGGCATAAAACCGCCTGAGGGCGAGGTTTATTTTGCAGTAGAGGGGGGGAATGGTGAACTGGGCTTTTATTTGGTGAGCAATGGGAGTGGTAAGCCTTATAAATGCAGGGTAAGACCACCCTGCTTTCCCCTCACAGCAGCAATGCCCAAGATGGTTACAGGAAGCCTTATTGCAGATGTAGTCCCCACCTTTGACATGATAAACATGATAGGTGGGGAGTGTGACAGATAAGCAATGAGCAACGAGCCAAAAAACAGTGAAAGGCAATGAGCGGAAAGCAATGAGGAAAAAACTCATTACTCATGGCTCATGGCGTTTTTTTTACTCATTGCTCATTGCTTGGTTAAATTATGATTGCAGATCTTATTGAGGCTGTCGCCAAGATACTTTTTATATTTGGGGTAAATATGGGTTTCTTTGCACCTGTATTGGGATGGGTAGAAAGGAAACAGAGTGCAGTAATGCAAGACAGGGTTGGGGCGAACAGGGCAGATATATTTGGATTTACCCTGATAGGTCTCTTACACCCCGTCGCAGATACGATAAAACTTTTAACAAAAGAGGATTTTATCCCTGCCGGTGCAAATAAACTTTTTCACACCCTTGCACCATTTATTACTTTAACCCCTGCATTAATAGCCTTTTCGGTTATACCTTTCGGAGGACAGTATGAAATATATGGGCATACAATTAATCTCGTAATAGCTGATTTAGATGTGGGTATACTCTTTATATTTGCATTTGCCTCACTGTCTATATATGGTGTTGTCCTAGGGGGTTGGTCTTCAAACAACAACTGGTCTTTCCTCGGGGCAATGCGGGCATCTGCCCAGATGCTCTCCTATGAGGTGGCAATGGGGCTCGCCATAATAGGGGTGATTATGGTATACGGGTCCCTCAGACTTACTGATATAGGTGCAATGCAGGAGAATTTTTTTAAATGGGGTATATTTTTACAACCTATAGGTTTTATTCTCTTTATTGCCTGTGCTACTGCAGAAAATAAGAGGATTCCCTTTGATATACCTGAGGCAGAGACAGAAATCGTGGCTGGATATTTTACTGAGTATAGCAGTATGAAATTTATTATGTTCTGGATGGCTGAGTTTCTGGAGATGATTACAATAGCCGGCATTATTACTACACTCTTTTTAGGTGCCTGGCATATCCCGTTCATCAGCAGTAAAATGCTTCTCTCTCTGTTCAGTTTTGCAGGAGCAAATGGTGCTACGATACTAGTCATGTTAACAAATATTGCTACCTTTTTTACAAAAATAATATTCATGATATGGTTTCAGATGACTATTCGATGGACACTGCCGAGATTCAGGTACGACCAGATGATGAAATTGGGATGGAAGATACTCCTCCCCCTTTCATTGATTAATATTTTTATAACAGGTCTTGTGCTATTACTATAACAAAGGGTCTAAAGGCTTATAGTTTAAATATAATACATAAATGAACACACTGGGTATAAATGAAAAGAAGACAGAGATAAATAGAAACCTCCAATCCTCGGTCTCCATCCTTCAGCCTTACATGATAGGTTCTATCCCTATAGATAAGTTAAAACCTAAAAAGGTAAGAAAGAACACAGAACTTACCCTATGGGAGAGACTCTATATTCCAGAGATAGTCAGGGGGATGGTTGTCACAACCAGGCATTTTATTTTCAATATGATAGGTTTTGTATTTCCTCCGAATGGTAAGAAGAGGAGTATATTCACGGTTTATTATCCAGAAGAGAAGCTGACTCTCCCGGATGCATATCGTGGCCGACCTGTCCTCGTCATGAGAGAGGATGGGACAGAGAGGTGTGTAGCCTGTGGTCTCTGCGAAAAGATATGCCCTGCCCTTTGCATCTCTATTCTTGGAGGGGAAAGGGAGAATAAGGAGAGATACCCTACCTACTATACACTGGATATGTCACTCTGTGTATTCTGTGGATTCTGTGAGGAGGTATGTCCGAAGGAGGCAATTTTAATGAGTGATGAATATGAGGGATTAGCTGAGTATGACAGGAAAAACATGTTATATCCAAAAGAGAAACTCTTAGTATCAGAAAAAAAATTACAAAAGAGAATTGACTATGTGAGGAAGATATACTCTAAATGCAATTATTGATGTTTTACATACTTGGTGCAGGGGCTGTTCTTTCAGCCCTGTCAATGGTTACAAATAAAAGACCTGTATCTGCAGCTATGAGTTTAATTGTTACGATGTTTTGTCTTGCAGGTCTCTATGTCCTTTTAGATGCCCATTTAATTGCTGCCCTGCAGATTATTATATATGCAGGGGCTATTATGGTCCTCTTTCTTTTCGTCATAATGCTTTTGAATATACAGGAAAAGGAGGGGAGGCTGGCAGGTCATAAGATTTTTTTACAGTTTTCGGGAATAGTAATTGTCGGTTATATTTTTATAAAGGTAGTTAAATTAATAGGCGGAAGCAATCTCCCTGCACGGATGGAAGGTTCTATTAAGGGATTTGGAACAACAAGCGCTGTGGGTGAGATGCTCTTTACTGATTTTTTATTACCCTTTGAGATAGCCTCAGTCTTATTATTAGCAGCAATGGTTGGGGCTGTCATACTGGCAAAGGCAAAAATAGATTAAAGAGCACCAGGTCACCAGATACCAGTAAAAAAAACAATAGTTCTGGTGCACTGGTGACTGGTGCTCTGGTGCACTAACTTTTATGGTTCCATTAAATCATTATCTTTACTTGAGTGCAATACTCTTCTCTATCGGTGCTGTCGGGGTATTTACCACGAGAAATGCCATGATTATCTATATGTGTATAGAGCTGATGTTCAATGCCGTAAATCTTACCTTTATTGCCTTCTCAAAATTCTTAAACAATCTTGATGGTCATATATTTACCTTTATGGTTATGACCGTTGCGGCTGCAGAGGCTGCGGTAGGGCTCGCAATAATCATTTCTATGTTCAGGAATAAAGAGACCGTTAATGTAGACGAAATAAATCTGATGAAAGGTTAAAAATGCAGACTATAGTTTCAATAAAACCACTTCTCGCGGTTCTCACCTCTTTGACTGCTGCAGGACTCATTCTGATGTCCGGAAAAAACCCGAATGTCAGGGAATTCTGGTCAGTTTTAGCAGCCTTCATCAAATTCTCCATCGTTATCTCAATGGCGCCTGCGATCTTATCAGGCAACACTATTGAATATACCCTTGTTACCTTTTATCAGGGAATAGATATTAAGTTCCGGGTGGATCCCTTGGGATTGGTCTTTGCAACAATATCATCTTTTCTATGGATCTGTACTACCTTTTATTCCATAGGTTACATGCGTTCCACAAAGGAACACGCCCAGACGAGGTATTATGCATGTTTTGCATTAACCCTCCTTGCGGCAACTGCAATTGCCTTCTCATCAAATCTGATCACATTGTTTGTCTTTTATGAAATGATGAGTCTTGCAACTGTCCCTCTCGTTGGTCATAAAGAGACACCAGAGGCAATCGCGGGGGCAAGGAAATACTTCCTTTATCTATTCAGCACTTCAAAATCCCTTCTCCTGATCGGGATTGTAGCAGTATACACAATTGCAGGGACAACTGATTTTACAAGTCAGGGTCTTTTAAAAAATACCCCTGAATCGCCTCTGCTCTTCCTCTTATTTTTTTGTTTCCTTTTTGGATTTGCAAAGGGTGCAGTTATGCCTGTTCATAGCTGGTTACCTGCTGCGATGGTTGCCCCAACCCCTGTCAGCGCCCTTTTACATGCAGTTGCCGTTGTAAAGGCAGGTGTCTTTTCTATTCTCAGGGTTGTTTTCCATATATACGGGGTTGACCTGATGGGCAGATTAAATCTCGGTATAACAGCTGCATACATTGTTTCCTTTACGATTATCATGGCGTCAATCTATGCCTTAACCCGTGATAACCTGAAGGCAAGACTTGCATATTCCACAGTCAGCCAGCTCTCGTATATTATTCTCGGGGCTGTGCTGTTGACCCCTGATAGTATGGTGGGTGGGATTGTGCATATAGCGAACCATGCTTTTTCCAAGATTACACTCTTTTTCTGTGCAGGCTCTATTTATGTGGCATCACACAAAACAGAGATTAGCCAGTTTTCTGGTATTGGCAGGAAGATGCCCTGGACAATGTCAGCATTTTTTATTGGTTCGCTGAGCATGATAGGTGTCCCGCCTGTTGCAGGTTTTATAAGTAAGTGGTACCTCGTACTCGGTTCCATAGAGGCAAGAGAACTCCCGATACTTTTTGTCCTCCTGTCAAGTACTATATTAAATGCCGCATATTTTCTGCCCGTAGTGTATAAGGCATTCTTTGAGGAGTTTAAGGAAGACCACCACCATGGTGGTCACCATGAAGAGATACATGAGGCACCATATTTTGTCCTGGCACCACTCCTTTTTACAGCGATAGTATCTATATTTTTAGGGATATATCCCAATTATTTCCTATCCCTTGCACGGGAGGTCATCAGATGATTAAAAGGTTTATAGACTTTGTTGACAGTATTAAAAATATGAATGAACTCAGGAGGCCATTCTATATTATCCTTGTTTTAGTGGTTCTGTCAGACTTTTTTGTTCACCGTGAGCACGCTGCCTTTTTCTGGGATCACATACCTGGCTGGAGTGCATTGTATGGCTTTATTTCCTGTATTGTTATTATCCTGGTCTCCAAGTTTATTGGTCACGAGTGGCTTTTAAAGGAAGAGGATTATTATGATTGAGTGGTTTCATCCATCTCTATTTTTTATATTCGGGGCATTCCTCATACCCTTTTTAAAGGACAAGGTTCTGAAGACATACCTTATCGTGATAACTGTCCTTGCCCTTATTGATGTCCTCTTAATGTCTGAGGGTATCTACTGGAAATATTCATTCATCGGCAATGAAATAATTTTTGGTAATGTTGATAAACTGAGCCTTGCCTTTGCCTATGTCTTCACCATTATGGCATGCATCGGCGTAATATATGCCCTCCATGTTAATGATCGCGGGCAGCACATCGCCGCCTTCCTTTATGTGGGTAGTTCACTGGGTGTTATCTTTGCCGGTGATTATTTTACCTTGTTTGTCTTCTGGGAGATTATGGCATTTGCATCGGCATATCTGGTCTTTGCCAAGCGTGAGAGGGTTGCGATTGAGGCCGGTTTTCGGTATTTACTGTTTCATATCTTCGGTGGTGTCTGTTTACTGGGAGGTATTATACTTCATTATATCGGCACAGGTTCTTTACTCTTTGGCTTAATAGAAAAGGATGGTAGCCTGGCATTTTACCTCATTCTTATAGGATTTATAGTGAATGCTGCAGTTCCGCCCCTCCATGCATGGTTAACCGATGCCTATCCTGAGGGAACAATAACCGGTTCTGTTTTTATGTCTGCCTATACAACAAAAACAGCGGTATATGTTTTAGTGAGGGCATTCCCTGGCACAGAGGCACTTGTATGGCTTGGTACTATCATGACACTCTATGGTGTTATGTATGCAACTTTACAGAGTGATTTTCGAAGACTCCTTGCCTATCATATTGTGAGTCAGGTTGGTTATATGGTGACTGGTGTAGGGCTGGGAACTGAGCTGGCATTGAATGGTTCTGTATCCCATGCCTTTACCCATATCCTTTATAAGGGCCTCTTATTTATGGGGGCAGGTTCAGTTATCTACATGACAGGTAATCGCAGGCTTGACCAGTTAGGTGGCATTTATAAAACTATGCCAATAACGATGATACTCTATATGATTGCAGGATTTTCCATATCTGCTTTTCCCCTCTTCAGCGGTTTTGTAAGTAAGTCAATGATAGTTGCAGCCGCAAGCCATGACCACAGGGCAATCGTAGCACTCCTCCTGATAATGGCATCTTCAGGTACCTTTCTCTCTACAACCCTCAAACTTCCATACTTTATGTTCTTTGGTAAAGATTCAGGAATACGGACTCAAGAGCCGCCACTGAATATGCTCATAGGTATGGGGATTGCTGCATTCTTATGTATTGCAATTGGTATTTTCCCAGGTCCCCTCTACGCCGTCCTCCCGCATCCGGTTCACTTTGAGCCTTATACCGGGGATCATGTAACTGGATCCCTTGGTATACTTATGTTCACTGCCCTCGGCTTCTTCATGCTCATAAAAAGGCTTGAACCTCATCCTACCATCAGTATTGACACAGATTGGTTTTACAGAAAGGGGAGCAATATATTTATGTGGGTTGCCAATAATCCGATTGCTGCCTATGAGGGCTACATAGGAGAGATATACAATGTATGGTTTACATATCTGACTCTGAAATTTTCTGATTTCCTATGGCGTGTCTTTGATTCCCGGATCATAGATGGAGCAGTTAATGGTGTTGCACGAATTTATTTGATAATAACAAGTTTCGTATGGCGTATTTTTGATGTCCGTATCATAGACGGCTTAGTCAATGATATTGCAGACTTCTGGATGGACTTTGGAGGTGTTGCTAGGTTTAGCCAGACAGGCATGGTAAGAAATTATGCATTCTTTATGCTCCTTGGAGGGGGTATCCTTATCAGTTATTATTTATTTAGGTGAACTATTATGAACTATCAAAATTTACCGATTCTTTCAATTGTCACATTTTTTCCCCTGATTGGAATATTCATCATCTTTTTTATTCGGAAGGATAATTACAGGCTCATCCAGCGGATTGCATTTATAACGGCCGTAATTGATTTTATACTATCCGTTCCCCTTTATTTTTCTTTTGATTCTTCCCAATGGAAGATGCAGTTTATAGAAAATATCCCATGGATAGAACAGTTCGGTATCTACTATTCTATGGGGATTGATGGTATAAGCCTCCCCCTTGTCCTTCTGACAACCTTTCTATCAGTCATCGCAATCCTTTCCACATGGACAGCTGTAACTGAGAAGGTTAAGGGGTATATGATTTCCCTCCTCTTCCTTGAAACAGGGATGATCGGTGTATTCTGCGCACTCGATTTCATCCTCTTTTACATCTTCTGGGAGGTAATGCTTGTCCCCATGTATTTTATCATTGGTATCTGGGGCGGACCCCGTCGCCTCTATGCGGCAATCAAGTTTTTTCTTTATACGATGTTTGGCAGTTCACTTATGCTCGTTGCAATTCTTGTCCTCTATTTTATAAACCACGCTCAGACAGGTGTGTACTCCTTCAGCATTCCACAATTTTTCGGAATGAACCTGTCAATGAATCTCCAGTTCTGGTTATTCCTCGCATTCTTCATTGCCTTCGGGATAAAGGTGCCAATCTTCCCTTTCCATACATGGCTCCCCGATGCCCATGTGGAGGCACCTACTGCTGGAAGCGTAATTCTGGCAGGTGTCCTCCTGAAGATGGGTACCTATGGATTCTTACGGATCAGCTTACCTATGCTTCCACAGGCCTCTATGAATTTCATACCCTTTATATCGGTGCTTGGTATTATAGGTGTTATATACGGGGCAATGGTCTCTCTTGCCCAGGATGATATTAAAAAGCTTGTTGCATATTCCAGTGTAAGCCATCTCGGTCTGTGCATGCTCGGTATGTTTGCAATGAACACCGCAGGGATTCAGGGAAGTATTCTCCAGATGGTTAATCATGGTTTGAGTACAGGGGCACTCTTTTTGATGGTAGGTATCATTTATGAACAGAGGCATACACGGCTCATCTCTGAATATGGTGGACTCTGGAAGGTCATACCTGTTTTTACTATAATATTTTTGCTTGTGGCATTTTCATCTATGGGTGTTCCAGGGTTGAACGGCTTTGTCAGCGAAATACTTATCCTTATCGGGGCATTTAAAAGAAACATCTGGTTTGGTGCAATCGTCACGGTTGGTCTTATATTGGATACCGTCTATCTTCTCTGGATGTTCCAGAGGGTAGTGCTTGGGGAAATTACAAAGGATGAGAACAGACACCTTAAAGATATGAATAAGAGAGAACTCCTTTGTTTACTCCCCATTATCCTATTTATCGTTTGGATAGGCGTATACCCAAGACCATTTTTAAATAAAATGCAGGTATCGGTAGAACATCTCATAGAACAGGTAAAATTCAATAATACTATTACCGAGGGTGAAAAACGCGAGGCACATTTCAGTTATGGAAATTTTAATACCGACGATTAATTTAGAAAGTATATATCCTGAGATTCTTATAACCGTCTTTGCAATATTGGTTTTACTTCTGCAAGTCTTCACGAGTCTCCCCGGAAGAAAACAGTTAGGTTATATAAGTTTGACAGGTATAGTTCTTGCCTCAATTATAGTATTAACACAAGGTGGTGCCTTCGGGGAAAATACAGCTCTGCCCATCTATTCCTTCAGTAATCTCTGGGTTGTTGATAACTTTTCCCGCTTTTTTAAGCTCATTATCCTGATAGGTACAGGACTTACCGTCCTTATATCAATAAAATATCTTAAGGATGAAGGGATCGATCATGGTGAATATTATTCGCTCATTCTCTTTACAACTATTGGAATGATGATTATGGCTGGCGGTTCAGATTTAATTACCATATTCCTTGGAATTGAATTGATGTCTATCTCATTATATGTCCTAACAGGATATACGAGGAAGAGATTACTATCGAACGAATCTTCCTTAAAATATTTTCTCCTCGGTTCCTTTGCCACATGCTTTCTCCTTTACGGCATTTCGCTCCTCTATGGGGCAACGGGAACAACAAATCTTAAGGGTATTTCAGGATTTATATCGGATGCCAATTTTGGAAGCCCTGTTCTTATCATAGGGATGGTGCTTCTTTTAATAGGATTCGGCTTTAAGGTAGCCTCTGTCCCATTCCATATGTGGACCCCTGATGTGTATGAAGGTGCTCCTGCACCCATAACAGCATTTATGTCCGCCAGTCCGAAGGCAGCAGCCTTTGCAGCCTTTTTAAGGGTTTTTATTGAGGCACTTCCGTCATTGCAGGGTGTGTGGGTTGACATAATATGGGTACTGGCAGCAATGACAATGACTGCAGGGAATGTGATAGCATTGGTGCAGGATAATGTAAAGAGGATGCTGGCATATTCAAGTATTGCCCATGCAGGGTATATATTAGTTGCATTTATATCAACTGATAAATCTGGTATCGCCAGTATACTATACTATATGCTGGCATATACCTTTATGAATATAGGGGCATTCGCAATAGTTATCATAATTGGCGGAAAGGGTGAGGAGAAGGTTCATGTGAAGGACTATACAGGGCTTGGATATAGATACCCGCTGACAGCCGCCGCCATGACTCTATTCCTTTTATCCCTCACAGGGATACCTCCAACAGCAGGTTTCATGGGGAAATTATATCTATTTTCTGCTGCAATTAAATCAGGCTATGTAGGTCTCGTCACCATAGCAGTTTTAAACAGTGTCATATCACTTTACTATTATCTAAAAATAATTGTTGCAATGTACTTGAAAGAGCCTGAATTAGATGTAGCTCATGACTCTCTTGTATTTTCGCCTGCAATGGTCATAGCACTGATTATCGCCGTATGTGGAGTCCTCCTTGTGGGCATATTTCCTTCTCCCTATATTGCCATGGCACAGCAATCCTACATTTCATTTTGACACTCATATTTGAAACTGGTTCAATTGTGAAGATTGAATTATTTTAATAGACCCCTTTCAGGGTTGGCTTTAGTTCATTTAACTCTTATAAAAGGAGGTGCTTTATGTTGGCAGAATTTAGTATTATCCCGGTTGGTGTTGGCGAGAGCATGGGGGACCAGATTGCAAAAGTTCTGAAGATTGTAGATGAGAGCGGTATCCCTTACAAAGCAAACCCCATGGGGACAGTAATTGAGGGGAGCTGGGATGAGGTGATGTCAATTATAAAAAAATGCCACCAAGCAGTTACCAGTGACTGTCCGAGGATTTTAATATCCATATCCATTGATGACAGAAAGGATAAACCCAATCGAATAACAGAAAAGCTCAAATCAGTTGAGAAGAGATTGGGCAAAGAAGTTAAAAAATGAAATATTCCAAATAATACAGTTAACCCCGCACATAAATTGTGTGCGGGGTTTACATGTAGTAACAGGTCTTAAGACCTATTTATACAAAATTTATCTGCGTCCCATTACATTTTTTTGGATTCAGGGGGAATTCTCTACCTATTTTGCAGTTCCCCAAAGTTTATATCTCTGAGAGAGTCTTCATATAATCTCTCAATATTCTTAACCATTTTTTCACTGCTGTAGGATTCAGCTATACCCCTCCCACAAAGCCCCATCTCCTTTCTCTTATCTTCAGATTTAATAAGACTCAGCATTGCCCTTGCTAAACCATGAGGAGAAGCAGGTTTTACCAGGATACCATTCTCTCCATCTCTTATTAAGTCAGGTATCCCGCCTACACCAGAGGCGATTATTGGTTTATTGAGTAACATTGCCTCAATTAAAACTTTACCCATACCTTCATTAAGAGACGGGAGGACAAAAATATCCAGGACAGAAAGCAGGGCAGGTATATCACCCCTCCAACCGGTAAATATTATTTCATCTGATATATTCAGTAAGTTTGCCTCCCTTTTTAAATCAGGCTTGAGAGGACCATCTCCAGTTATCATAAATTTAATATTTTTTATCTCCTTTAAAACTTCACTGGCAGCATTAATAAAATATGTATGCCCCTTTACCTCTGTTAATCTGCCAACTGTCCCGACAATTAAATAGATATTTGGAATATGAAATTCATTCCTTATTTTTTCGGTATCCTGAGTGGAGACTCCAAGAAATCTTCCTATCTCAACCCCACTGTGGATGGTTAAAAATTTTTCTGGAGGTGCTATCTTAAAATCTATATGCTCCTGTTTACATCTATCAGTTAATGTAATAATCCTGTCAGTAATAAGCGATGTGAATCGTTCAATTAACCTAAAAAGCCATGTAATGAATTTACCATAATAACCATAAAATATATGACCATGGGGTGTGTGGATGATTACAGGCGTCCTGCAAAACCACGCTGCCCAGCGGCCTACGATACCTGCCTTAGAAGTATGGGTATGGACAATATGATAATTCCCTTGCCTTATAATTGAAAATAGCCTTATAAATGCCTTTAAATCACTCAAAGGGCTTATTCTCCTTACAAGCTCATTGAGTGTTATAATCTTTACTCCTGAATCTAAAGCCTTCTTTAAATCCCTTTCATGTGCCTCCTTTTCACAATCACCCATTGCCGATTCAAGGGCAGTCCCATTTACGAGGGTTACATCATATCTCTCCTTATTAAGTCCAAGGACAGTTAAGAGGGTATTTTCTGCAGACCCTCCTTTATCCATTCTTGTAATAATATGAAGCACCTTATATTTTTCCAATGTCTTGTTTTTTCTCCATTCCCCATTCTCATTCATCTCCCTTTCTCCTTAAGTTATTTTTATAATTCCTTTACACCAAGGAGTCATTTACAGAGAGAGTGTTAACTTATAAAGGGTATCAGCCTGTCTTTTTGGATTAAATTGGGCAATTACCCTTTTATACCCAATCATACCAAGCTTAGTTCTCATTCCATCATCCTTCATTAATTTTATAATTGCCTTTGCAATATTTCCTGAGTCAGTCGGATTTACCAGAATGCCATTTACTCCATCTTCCACTGCATCTCCGATACCACCTGATCTTCCTGCAATAACTGGCTTCTTTGCTGCATTCGCCTCAAGATAGACAATTCCAAAACCCTCAATATCCCCCCTCTCCTTTATCTCCCTGCTGACCATAATAAAAAAATCGCAGATGGTATAGTATGATGAGAGATTCCCATCCGGGATAAATCCAGTAAATGTTATAAAATCCCTGACATTAAGCCTTTCTGATAGTATCTCAAGTTCGTTTTTATACGGCCCATCTCCTACTATCAGATAATGTATCTCTGGAATCTCCTTAATAATTTCAGGCATTGCCTTGATCACATAATCATGCCCTTTCCTCTCTACCAATCTCCCTACGGTGAGCATGACCTTTTTCCCTCTTAGCCCGTAATTTTCCTTTAAGCCCTCTGCATCCCTTACCACTTCAAATCTTTTATAGTCAACAGGGGGATTAATAACCTTTACCCTTTCTTCAGGTATACCAAAATCAATTAATGCATTTTTTGTAAAACTGCTGTTGGCAATAATTAAAGAGGCATTTTTCAAGATTAAATTGAGCAGTATCTTACCCCACCTTAATCCCCTCCTTTTAATGGAGTGGAAAGGGGTGGTAAACTCCAGAAAATCCGCTCCATGGACATAAGGGAAATAAGGTTTTCTAAAAAGGATATGACAAATATATCCCACAAACCCCGCAGACAGGACCTGACCACAATGTATCCTGTCAATCTTGCTCAGCAATATCAATTTTATTGTATGGAAGAGTAAGATCAGGGTCTTTATTGATTTAATCAGTAAACCGTTACATAGTGGTATATTTAGACGAATAATAGTAAAAGGGAGTTTATTGTCTATTACCTCACAGCCTTCAATCCTTGGGGCAAGTATGATTATTTCATCTGGATTAAGATTACACCATAAGTTGAATAGAAACTTTGACTGCCCACCGGAAATAGGTGGAAAATCACTGGAGATCATAAGGGATTTCATAAGGTTGTATAACTATTGCAGTTAAAAATTTTAATCAGCCTGTTGAACTGATCGTCTCTATTAAAGAGAGTATTTTTGACGAATATCTTTTAACGGTAAACTCTTTTGCCCTCGTTATACCTTTCTCCTTTAAAATCTCCCTTTTTTTATTATCTTTAAGTAAGGTGATGAGGGCATATGCTATATTTTTTGCATCTCGGGTATCAATTAACATACCACTGTCCCCAACAACCTCAGGAAGTGATGTGGTATCAGAGCATATAACAGGTGTACCACAAGCCATTGCCTCAAGGACCGGTAAACCAAAACCTTCATATAACGATGGGTAAACAAAGATCTCGGCACCGCTATAGAGATATGGCAGGTCTTCATCTTTGATAAAATCAGTAAATATAACATTATCCCCTATTCCTAAATTATTTACCAGTTCCTCCAGTAGAGGAACAAACTTATCCCTTTTCCCTCCCAATACTAATTTAAGACCAGAAAATCCCCCCTCCCCCCCCTTTGTAAAAGGGGGGATTAAGGGGGGATTTTTTACAAAATCTGCAAA
>JACQQJ010000226.1 GCA_016207035.1 Nitrospinota bacterium
ACTGGAGACGGAGTCGTTAAATTTTAAGATTTTAATATTATTCATTTCTTTTGTCAATTCCAAATTTAGATTTTCATATACCCATGCTGTTGAAATAGGAATATGAGGATTGAGCAATAGGATATAAAATCTTTCTTTACAGGAAAGATTTTGTAGTTTATCCCCTCTGCCTGTTCCAAATGCCTGTGGACCTGACAGGAAAAAAGGGACATCAGCACCAAGGGACATTGCTATGGGAAATAGTTCATCCCTTGATAACTGTAAATCCAGGACATAATTTAAACCAAGAAGGGTAACTGCGGCATTACTGCTCCCTCCTCCAAGCCCTGCTGAGATGGGTATATTTTTATATATCTCTATCTTCACACCTTTCTTAATGCCAGTCTCTTTTAATAACAGTTGTGCTGCCCTATATGCAAGATTTCGCTCATCGAACGGTATATCTTTACAATCACTATAGAGCGTTATCCCATACGAAGATTCTGTCAATACAACATCATCACAGAGATTAATCATTTGAAAAACAGTTTCAACATCATGGTATCCATCATCCCTCCTTCCAATCACTTTCAACCCTAAATTTATCTTTGATGGAGATTTAATATTAATCTTTCTCATCTATTTTTTTGTTGCAGAAAAAACGAGACTATTACCATGTTACTTGACTTATCAAAGAAATTGCTACCCAATTAGTTCAAGTTGATAGCCTCTGCACCTTCAGGAATCACCAGATTGAAAAGCGACTCATCAACTCCAGTATTCAATTCTAAATCAAAATAATCTATAGCCATTGATATCCCCTGATCGGGTAGTACTATCTTTATCTTGAAAGGAAAAAGGTGATCACCCAGTCTCCTGTAATCTGAAAATGTTACAATTCTCATAACCTTTCCGCTGCTATCGTATCTTTTTACAATGGTAGGACAGAGATTTATTGGTTCAAACCATACTTCATCAGATACCTTACCATTACCAAATCTGTTCATTAAAATATATGAATCATCCTCCTTTGTCTGGGCAAAATTATAAATTGTATGATTCTCAATAAACTGCCTTCCCGTAAAGAGTTCTATTATATCTCTGGGTGACATGAATATACCTGACATCTTTGAGATTACCTCTGGTGAAGCCTTACCCTTATATGATCTATTTTCATCGATATTATATGCAGTAACTAAATTGCTATCAGATACCAAAATGAGTGATGGCTGGCCGATTATATTAAGAGATTCCAACCTGATATGGTAGTCCCCATTTACTAAAATTACCTCTTTCACCTTATGATTCATGTTCTTAGATCTTATATGTATATTTGCAATTCCACTCAGGTCCTTTATTTCTTCACTCCTTTTCTTTAATGAATCAATGAGTTGGTTAACAGAAACATCCGGATATCTGGGAGGTTGTGTAATTCTCTCAACCTTTTTATAGGCACATCCTGAAGGAATAAAAAGATAAAGGGTAAAAGAAAAAATCCACCAGAAAAATAATCCTTTCCTATGGACATTCTTATTCCGGACGTTCATTTTTTAAAAGAATATTCACCTTATTCAATTTCTCCTCTATGAGGATACTCTTCTCTTCTTTCAGTGACTTCTCCCATGCATCTTTAGCCCTTTCATAATCATTTTTACTAAAATATACATCTCCAAGATGGTCAAATATAACAGGGTCTGGAGGAACAAGGAGTATAGCCTTTTCTAATTCTTCTATTGCCTTATCGTAAAGTCCTTTTTTATAGTAGACCCAACCAAGACTGTCAAGGAAAAATCCATTATTCTGCTCACTCTCCAATGCCTTCTTTACATGCTCCAATGCCTCATCCAGATTAATTCCTATCTCTGCATAAAGATACCCAAGATAGTTGTGTGCATCTGCATGATCTGGATTTAATTCTAAAGTCCTTTTCATCTCATCAATACACTTACCCTTTTCCTTAAGTTTTTCATAGACAACACCAAGTCTGAAATGATAGATATCAATTTCAGGTTCTATAGTAATAGCCTTCTTAAGACTATCTACTGAATCTTTATACATCTTATCGTTAAACTGTGCAATCCCAAGATAATAATACAATTTCGTATTATCTGGCTCAAGAGTGATTGCCTTTTTTACCATATCTATGGTCTCTTTCCGCATGTTCAATTTCTCGTATATCTGACCGATATGAAGTATAATTTCTACAGATTTTGGTTCAAAGCTTAAAAGCTGAAGCCATTCAGTGAGGGAATCCTCATACCTCTCTATATCTTCATATATTGTTGCGATATAGAAAATAGCCCTGTCGTTATGAGGGTCGGCTGCCCTGACTAATTGAAATTCCTCTAAAGACTTCATATAATCCTTTTGCTGATAGTAAATCAATCCCATCTTTATATGAACCTCTATATTTTCCGGAGACCCCTCAATCAGTTTTTTATATTCATCCAATGCATCATCATAAGATTCCTTCTTTACATATATTTCCCCTAATCTATTATGAGCTATTTCATTTCTCGGGTCTATATCAAGTATCCTCTTATAAACACTTATTGCCTGATCATATTTTTTTTGAAGTTGATAGACAAGTCCGAGATTTTCCATCGCCTTTAAAAAATTCGGATGAATCATAATTGCCTTATTGAGATATTCTTCTGCATTCTCATACAATTTCATGTGGGCGTTTACCCTGCCAAGGTAATAGTACCCCAATACAGAATTAGGCTCTAATTTTATTAATTTCTCCAGAATATCAATCGCTGAACTATAGTCACCCTTCTCAGCATAAATTATTCCAAGGAAAAGATATGCATTTCTGATCTTCGGGTCAATCTCTATGATCTTTTTATATTGTTCAGCAGCAGCATCTAATTTTCTTTGACTGGAGTATATACTACCAAGTATCATTCTGGCAGGTATGAAATCAGGGTCAATTACTATTGCCTCCTCGCATGCATCTACTGCTGATTTTATATCCCCTTTCCTTATAGACACCTGGGCAATATTCCTGAGTATTTCGAGAGATTTTGAATCATATAATTTCGCATGCTGATATTCTTTTAAAGCAGATTCAAAATCACCCTTAAGCTCATACATTTGTGCAATGATAAAATGATAGTATGCCCCTTGGTCCGGAGATGCAGTGTTTATCCTTGCAGTTATATTTATTACAGGTGTCTCCTTTTGTTTTGTGGATGCCTTCAAAGAGGCTTTATATGTTGCACACCCTGTAAAAAAAGATATAAAAAAGAGGGAATAAACAAAAGGAAGAATGGTGAATGAAAAATTTTTTATTCCAGGCCCCCCGCTTCTGACTCCATGTTCCCTATATTTCATATTCTCTCTGTCGTAGCAGCCTTAAGTATTAGTCTCCGAATGATTTGCTTTAAATCTGTATCCTTAATCGACGACAGGTCTATTTCGGGTAAGATAGATTCGGCGGGCCTCTGATGAGTTAGTTGTACATCGTTTTTATTCTGTCTCCTGATTCCCTTACCGTAATTTTCATTCTTAAAATCTCCAAGTCTAAAATATGTCTTATGTATTACCTTTGCTCCAACAGAATCGTTCAACTTATCTATTAACATTGTTTCTAAATACTTCAACTGCACAATCCAGATACTGTCACTTACACTGACGAAAAGTGTCTTAAACTTTATATCTTCTGGCTGTGCCACAGAAGAGATAGAAGGTCCTACTGCCTTATCCCATACCTGCCATATCTGATGAGATTTTATCTTTAAACCAAGCCCAAGCCTATTCATGGTATCCTTGAGAATTTCTCCAGCATTTACCATAATTTTATAATCTCATTATTAAGTCCCTGTGTCAAGATACATCAGGACTACTATCTGTAATTCACAAATTGTAAATCTATCCCTAAATCTTTACCCCGTAAAATATGTATAACATTCTGGAGGTCATCTTTATTCTTTCCTGACACACGAACCTGGTCATTTTGAATTTGAACCTGAACTTTTAATTTTGTATCTTTTATTATCTTCACAATCTCCCTCGCCTTTTCCATTGGGATTCCTTGCTGAATTGTAATTTCCTGCCTCACCATCCCACCAGATGCAGGTTCAACTTTGCCATATATCAGTGACTTAAGGGACACTTGCCGTTTAACCAGTTTAGAGTGAAGGATATCTATGACACTCTTTAATTTATACTCGTCATCAGATATCAGGGTAATCTTCGCATCTTTTTCCTCTAGCTTTATATCACTTTTACTCCCCTTAAAATCAAACCTCTGCCTTATCTCCAGCAAAGCCTGATGAACAGCATTCTTAACCTCCTGGATCTCTACAGTAGATGAAATATCAAAAGAGTTCTCCTTTCCCATAGATATTCTCAATAATAATCAACCACATATGTATTGTCAAAGAAATATATTATTGAATCAAGGGAATAAAAGGGAATAAAGTATGAAGGTTTTTTTATTTTACCCCGTTGATAGTAAACATCTAACGGGGTTTACAAGGTATATTGGGGTAGGTAATTGAACTCCATAATACAAATATTGTTATATTCCAAATGAGAAAAAGGGATAGAATATCCATGACCCGTTATGGTATAAAAGGGGAATGGATTTAATCAATCTCTTCAATGGAATTATTAATACCGTTTTTCCAAAAAGATGTCTCTTGTGTAACGAACCTCCTTCTGGAGATATGAAAGGCATTTGCCCTTTCTGTATGGAAAAGATTCCCTTTATCAAAGGCACACGATGTGCTAAATGCGGAATACCCCTTAAAATCTCCTATCCCCTGAAAGATATCCCTTATTTTTTATGTGGAAACTGCAGAATTGCTCCACCATTATTTGATCGTGCCTTATCTGTCTGCCTCTATCATGGTATTGTAAAAGATATTATATCTGCATATAAATATCAGAATAAGCCCTCTCTTGGCTATGACCTTGTTTCAATGGTACTTAATTCTTTAAAAGAGGGGATACTTGAACTCTCTCCAGGGCTTATTATACCAGTCCCCTTACACAGAAAAAGGTTAAAAGAGAGGGGTTATGATCAGTCCTCTCTCTTAGCCTTTGGAATTGGCAGGCAATTGAATATCCCTGTATCATGTGAAAATCTTATCAGAACACGATACACAATCCCACAGGTAAACTTAAGCGGGTATGAAAGGACAAAAAATGTAAGAGGTGCATTTTCAATACGAGACAATGAAGAATTAAAAGACAAGGTAATACTTTTAATAGATGATGTACTCACAACGGGAGCAACAATAAGAGAATGTGTAAAATTAATGAGGGGTGCATCTGCAGACAAAATTCATGTACTTACTTTTGCCAGGGCATAAAAAATTTTACTCCCCCTATAAAAGCGGATGTTCATGCATTGCCTTGAGTCTCCTCCATCGTCTCTCTACCTCTCTCTCAAACTCATCAACAATATCTTTGAATTCAGGTTTAAGTAAATGCTTTGTCTTTCCCATCAGTTTAAACCACCCTGTAGCAGGAATCTTCTTATTCTTTTCTTCAGGGTCATAATTTATGGTTGTTATTCCATGCTCCACTTCGTAGAGTGGGAAAAAATTACAATCAACTGCTGCCTGAACTACCTCCTGACCAAGATTATCAGGATGCCGCCAGTTTAAAGGGCATGCCGATAAAACCTTTCCGAAGACAAGACCCTCATGTTTTGCATACCACTGGGCCTTTGCAGCCTTTCTTATTAAATCCTTATATTGTGATTCCACAGCAGTAAATACATAGGGTATGTGGCATGCTGCAAAGAGCTGTGCAGAATCCTTGTGATGAAACCTTTTGCCCTTTCCCACCTTGCCGATATTCGATGTACTCGTAGCATGTCCTAAGGGGGTTGAAAAAGATAGCTGGTTACCTGTATTCATATACCCTTCATTGTCATATTCAAGGATAATCATATGATGATTTCTGAAGGCTGTCCCGAGTGCTGGTCCCAGACCAATATCAAGCCCTCCATCCCCTGTGACCATGACAAATGTTATGTCCTGATCTTTTGGTATCTCACCCCTCCTCTGCCTCTCTTTGTACATTTCTACAACGCCGCTCAGAGTGGCAGCACCATTTTGAAAAAGGTTGTGAATATAGGTAATATTAAATGATGTATTCGGGTAACCTGTTGTTACCACCATCCCGCACCCTGTATGCCAGAGCATAACAACATACCCCTCAATCCCTTTGAGAAATGTCCCGACATTTGGAAAAATACCACACCCTGGACAAGCACCATGACCGGGGGCAATTCTCCGGGGCATTGCTGTAAGTTCTGCCTGTCTTATTCCCTTTGCTTCCACCTTCCCTGTTTTTTCATCCCTTGATACCTTTATGATTCCTGGTGACGATTCTTTTTCTGTTATAGGTGCCCTCACCTTTTCAAATGTGAATGACGGATCACCTGGTGTTACACCAATATAGTCATAAGGAACCTCCACCCTCCCATTCCTTGCAGCATCAAGCGCCAATTCAAACATCAATTCAGCATCTTCAGCATAAAAATCCTTGCCGCCAAGGCCATAAATCCTGCTCAAAATGAGCGAGTGGTTTTGAGGGTCATCCTTAAGTGCCGCCTTTACCTCTATAGTCATATTTCCACCCCATCCACCAAAAGAGTCCTGCCTGTCAGCCACAAGCACTGCCTTTGCATTCCTAACCGCCTCTCTAATCTCGTTTGCTGGAAAAGGTCTTATAACCGTAGGATATACAACCCCAACCTTTTCACCTCTTTTTCTCAACTTTTCAACGACCTCCCGTGCCGTATCAGCAGCAGAATTTAAAATAAAAAGAACTGCCTCTGCATCTTCCGTCATATACCTCTCAACCATCGAATACCTGCGACCGCTCAGGTCAGCATAATCTTTATAAATCTGAGGAATGATTTTGTATGCAGCCTCCATCGCCATACTCTGCTGTTTTTTATTATTTATCAGGTCAGGGTCATTCATATAGGGACCTATTGTTATAGGATTATTTACATCCACCGAGCAGTTTTGAATCCTTATTTTACCGAGGAATTCATGGACAACCCCTTTATCTGAAAAATATCTTATTCTCCTCTTCTGATGACTTGTAAAAAACCCATCATATGCAACAATTACGGGAAGCCGTATCTCATTATGCTCAGCTATCTTTAATGCCATGATATTCATATCATAAACAGCCTGTGGGTCCTTCGCAAGGAGTATTATCCATCCTGTATTCAAAGCCATCATAATGTCACTATGGTCACCCCTTATATTTAATGGACCGGATATTGTACGGCAGACCACATTGAGCACCATTGGATAGCGGGTCCCCGATTGAACAGGTAATTGTTCCATTGAATAAAGAAGCCCCTGCGCAGATGTTGCATTAAAGACCCGTCCACCTGCTGTCGTCGCTCCATAGCAGATACCTGCAGCACCATGTTCCCCGTCACCGGGTATAAGAACGACCTCGTGCTCACCATTTGCGCTCATTTCATCGAGATATTCTGCAACCTCTGTTGATGGTGTTATTGGGTAGTAACCCATGATGTGATAATTTATCTGGGCCGCAGCGATTGCCGACATCTCATTGCCGCTCCTGAAATCTATTGTCTGATTGTCGGTTTCCCCCTGTAATATTTTTTCTTCTTTATCTGTCTCTATCCTCATAAAATCTCCTTCCTATTCTGTATATCCCTTTTCTATAATAGTCTTATCAACCTCGAACTCCTTGTGACTTGTAAGTGCATCAAATTTGCATATCTCAACACATCTCAGACATCCCTTGCAGCTCTTATATACTATCTTCTCAAGTATCCTCGTCGGTTTGCCTTTTTTATCTACACCATCTTCCCATACAAAGCAGTAGTCAGGACATGTAATATCGCATTCGCCGCAACTGGTGCACTTATTTCTGTCAAGGACAGGAATCCATCCCTCCCTGCTGGCACTCAGGTCTTTATTAATGCTGCTCCCTGCATTTGGTATTACTCCACCGAGAGGCTGATTGAAATAACCTATCTTCTGCCCGTTCCTGGTAAATGGTATATAGGGATATTTACCATCGGGCTTAAAATGTTTTGATACAATCTCATGATAACCCCTGTCAAAGGTCTTTAAATTTGGCTCAATCAAGCTTGCATATTTTTTCCCGAGGTTCTTCGCAATCATATCCTTTAAAGCCGCCGGGTCTAAAAATCCAGATGCCCTGCATATAGCACCGAGTAAGGCAGTATTTACTCTTGTCTTCTCTTCTACAGCTATCTTCATTGCATTTATACAATAAAGGGTACCCGCATATAATTTAAGAAAATCCCTTGCCTCATCAGGATTTTTTGATGTATTCAGAATAACAATACTATCAGCTTTAACACCTTGTGTGACCGGGGCACTCTTTGCAAGATTCTCATGAAATATAGCAAGGAGATGGGGTTCAGTTACAGGACTATTCACCCTTACCTCAATATCCGGGGCACAGAATCGGACAAATGCCCTGACATGGGAGCCCTTTTTCTCCGAACCGTAACTTGAAAAGTTAGATCCATTAAAACCCATGTTCAACACACCTGCCTCTGCAAGTACCTTCCCTGCCAGATTTGCACCCAAACCACCAATACTCTCCATCCTTATTTCATAAAAACCTGATTCATTCACCACTGGCAGCTTCAACTCATTTGTAATCATAAAACCTCCTACATCTCCTGTCTTCCCTCAATAGACTTTGTCAGGGTTACCTCGTCGGCATACTCTAAAGCCCCACCTACAGGGAGACCCCTTGCAATCCTTGTTATCTTCATACCAAGGGGCTTAAGCATCTTTGCTATATACATGGCTGTTGCCTCCCCCTCGAGATTTGGATTCGTTGCCAGTATAACCTCCCTTATTCCATCTTCCTTAGCCCTCTTCAAGAGCTCCTCAATCCTTAGATCAGATGGACCTATGCCATCCAAAGGTGAAAGAACACCCATGAGGACATGATAGATTCCCCTATACCCTTTTGTCTTTTCTATTGCAAATACATCGTGCGGTTCTTCCACGACACATAAGGTTGTCCTTTCCCTGTGTGAATCAGTACAAAAATTACAGGGATCTGTCTCTGTGATACTGTTACACTGGGAACAAAGTTTTACCTTTTCTTTTATATCTATTATAGCATTTATC
>JACQQJ010000021.1 GCA_016207035.1 Nitrospinota bacterium
ATGAAATTTATGACGAGGTAAGAGACCTGAAAATAAGAGGGGTGGAGGTAGTCAGGTTGTATGAAAAGAGGGGGCAGATGGAGGCATTTAGAAGATTGTATAAAAGGGAGTCAGGAGTCCGGGGCACCCATCCAGTGGATGAGTCGCAGGAATCAGGAGTTGGAATAAATCCTGAATCTAAAATTGAAAATCGGAGGATTGCCGTTGTTGACAGCTTTTTCTCCTGGCCCCCAACAGGCGGCTCTGCGGTAGACTTAATGGGGCTGATGAACGGGCTTACTGACAGGGGATTTGAGGTTATATTTTTTTTACCGCTCATTGAAGATGACCTCTTTTTCCCAGCAGGGCTGGTGAATGCAAATGGTGAAATCAAATTTAATGTTGTTCAGATACCTATAAACCTGTCCCAGTATAATAAATTTGATTTTCCAAAGATTATAAGCGAGGCAGTGGATAGTTATAAGCCTGAATTCCTATTTTTAGGTGATATGTATTCATTTAAGCCTTATGTTGCTGAGAGATTGAACAGGTATAAGACAATCTGGAGATTCTACGCCTACGGTCTTATATGTCCAAGATGCACCCATTTAGATAAGGACCTGAAGGTCTGTGAAAATACATATTTTAAGAATAAAGGTCTCTGTGAAAGGTGCATAAAAAATAAATTGTATACAAATGGAGATGAACCTATATACAGAGAATTGAGGGAGTCAGATATATTCTCTGATGGCTATGAGGCTATTCTCAAAAAGGGTTTAGATAATGCCCATTCTTTGATTGTTTATAATGATTATCAAAGAGAGATATTATCAAAATCAGTAAAGAACAGGAATATTGCTGTTATACCTACTGGAATTTCATCCCCCCATACCCTCCATTCAGAAGGGGGGGAGAGTGGGTGGATTACAATTCTGATGTGTGGGCGTATAAGTGACCTTGCGAAAGGATTTTCCATACTCCATGAAGCCTTTCATATATTAAAGGAGAGGCATAAAAATATAAGACTTCTTATTACAAGCAAGTTTGATTTTACAGAGGATGGGATTGAGTCAGCAGGATGGGTGCATTTTAATGAGATTTATAAGCTCTATGAATCTTCTGATATATGTGTAATACCCTCTCTGTGGGAAGAACCCTTTGGAATTGTGGCACTTGAGGCAATGGCATCCGGTAGGCCTGTTGTTGCAAGCAGAGCAGGAGGACTTAAAGATATTGTAGTGGATGGAGAGACAGGCTATCTGGTGGAAAGCGGAGATGTAAAAGGACTCACTGATAGGCTGGATATTCTTATAGAAAATAAAAGTTTGAGGACAGAGATGGGTATGAAGGGAATTGAAAGGGCAAAGGAATATGCGTGGGATAGGGTTATAGATAAGTATAAACATATTTTTAAATTTTAAGTGAAAACTCAAAACTCAAAACTCATAACTCATAACTCATTTGACATAGTATGCAGCGCTAATCTTTACTGGGATAAGACAAGGTGGCAGAGGCCAAATCATATAATGAGCCAGTTGTCCAAATACTGCCGTATATTATATGTCCGTCCACTTGATATTCGTTTTTATATCAGGGACAGGAAAAAATGGAGAATGGAGAATAGGTATTTTAAGGCAAATCAAAATCTCACAATTTTTTTTCCCATTGTCTTCCCTTTTGCAGAGAGATTAAAGATTATTTCATTTATAAATAAAATTCTTATGATTGCCAGAATAAGGATAAAGATATGGAGCCTCGGATTTAAAAATTATATTTTGTGGTTTTATACACCAAAATCTGCATATCTCATGGGAAAGTTGAATGAAAAGTTTATTATTTATGACATCATGGATGAGCATAGTAAGTTTAAAGGCGCGCATGAAGGTATGGATGGAGTTGAAAGGAGATTAATAGAAAGGAGCAGCGTCGTATTTACAGGAACAAAGAGGCTGTGGGAGGGAAAAAGGGTTTTTAATTCAAATTCGTTTTTTTCTCCCTGCGGTGTTGATTATCAGCATTTTGCAAAGGCACAGAATGGTAACCTCTCCTACCCCCCATTACGACCTCTCCTTCCCCTCCTTCAGAAGGAGGGCGGGGCACCCATCCGGTGGATGGGTCACAGCGGATGGGTCGGGAGATATGAAATGACAGATATACCTTCCCCCATTGTCGGTTATGTCGGTGCTGTTGATGACAGACTTGATTATGATTTGATAAGAAGAATGGCAGAATTGCATCCCGAATGGTCAATAGTTTTTATAGGCCCTTTTATTGGTTTAAAAATGGAAGATATGCCTGAGATGAAAAATATCTTTTATCTCGGCGGGAAAAAATATGAAGAACTTCCTGAATATATAAAATATTTTAATGTTTGTATTATGCCCTTTGTAAAAAATCCTCTGACTGACAAAATAAATCCCACAAAAGCATTGGAGTATATGGCAGCAGGAAAACCGATAGTCTCAACCCATATTCCGGATATCACAGAGTTTTATAGTCATATTGTAAAGATAGGGTATGATGTGGATTCATTTATAAGGCATGTGGAGAGGGAGATAAACACGCCTGATTTAAAAGGGATAGCCGAAGGGATAAGACTATCAAAAGAAAGGACATGGGAGAAAGTGGCAGAGAGTATGTATTACAGGATTGAAAACTGTAAAAATTAAAGTAGGCTGATACGCCTTTGCCTGCAAAGTGCAGGACAATCTAACAGGAGAGACGGTGCTGGCAAAACTATAGTGAACGACTTAATTTTTTAGACATCCAAAAATGAGAAAAACCATTTTAAATA
>JACQQJ010000228.1 GCA_016207035.1 Nitrospinota bacterium
ATTTAATAATATTCGTAAATTTGAACTCTACAGGTCTGTAGAGATAATCAGAGGATATTTCAATATCACCCATATAAGAAATTCAGGGGTTGCATTTGGTATGTTTTCTGACTTAAATAATTCCTTTACCCAGATTTTCTTTATCGTGGTATCCCTGATTGCCATAGTAGTAATTTTTATAGTATACATAGAGACCCATAATATTGTTCCCTTTACCCAGATCGCCTTTTCCCTTATCCTCAGTGGTGCCTTTGGCAATCTGATTGACAGGATATTCAGGGGGGAGGTTGTGGATTTTCTTGACTTTCATTGGCATGAATATCACTGGCCAGCTTTCAATATGGCAGATTCCTGTATAACTATAGGGGTTGGACTGCTTATGATAACAATGGTAGGTAAACGAAAGGCTGTGGCTTAAACCGTGTTAAAAATATTCAGCTAAGTTACACTTTTAACTCTTTTTATGTATCCAATATTATTCAAAATAGGTTCATTAACTGTATACACTTACGGAGTTCTCATCTCATCTGCCTTTCTTGTTGGGCTCATCCTTGCTGTAATTGAGGCAAAGAGAGAAGGAGAGGACCCTCAAAAGATAATGGACTTGAGCGTATATATACTTATATCTGCAATTGCTGGTTCACGGCTTCTCTATATAATGATTAGCTATAAGGAATATGTATCCGACCCTTTAAGGATTCTGAAAATCTGGGAGGGTGGATTGGTATTCTACGGTGGTTTTCTCATGGCTATTGCAGTTGTTATAGTCTATCTGAGAAAACATAATATGAATGTATGGAAGGTGGGGGATATTTTAGCACCTTCTGTTGCTATAGGTCAGGGGATTGGAAGATTAGGATGTTTTTTTGCAGGTTGCTGTTATGGAAAGGCGACCAATGTCCCGTGGGGAGTGATATTTACAGACCCGAATACCCTGGCGCCAATGGGTATCCGTCTCCACCCAGCACAGCTCTATGACTCTGCTAATGGATTTATTATTTTTACTGTACTGGTTGTTTTACGGAGATTCAAAAAATTTGATGGACAACTGTTTTGGACATACACCCTGTTGTATGCAATTGGCAGGTTTATTGTGGAGATATTCAGAGGTGATGAGAGGGGATTTGCAATTGGACCTTATATTTCTACATCCCAATTTATAGCAATCCTCTTGCTTATTACATCGATTATTATGATAAAAAGTCTTGGGTTTAGGTCTAAAGACTAAAAGAGATGTCTCTCACAAAATCAATACATATTACATCTGATTCTGCCAGCAAGAGAATAGATAAATTTCTCTTAGATTCACTGGGCTCATTACAAACCTCTCAATGGACATCATTATCCCGTTCTTATATACAGCGATTAATCAGGAATGGCAGGGTTACTGTTACAGGTAAGTCCGTTAAGGCAGGTTATAGGCTTAAAGCTGGTGACGAGATACACATAGAGATTCCTCAACCTGAACCCTCAAGGGTAAAACCGGAGCCGATAACATTAGATATTGTATATGAGGATGAGTCAGTTATCATCGTAAATAAACCTGCAGGGATGGTAGTACATCCTGCTGCAGGAAACTATTCTGGCACTTTGGTAAGTGCCCTTCTCTATCATTGCAGGGATAAATATAATAGTGTAACTACCTCTCTTTCTGGTATTGGTGGTATTGAGAGACCGGGAATTGTTCACAGACTTGATAAAGATACATCAGGACTCCTGATGGTGGCAAAGGATGATTTTACACACCAGCACCTTTCAAGACAACTGAAAGATAGAACCATTGTCCGTAAGTATGTTGCACTGGTAAAAGGAAATACAAAGGAGGATTCAGGGAGAATAGAAATGCCAATAGGGAGACATGTGTCTGACAGAAAAAGGATGTCTACACGAACCAAAAGAGGAAGATGGGCTATAACTGAATTTACTGTGATGGAGCGATTTGGTGAATATACACTTTTAAAATTAAGACTGAGAACAGGGAGGACACATCAGATCCGCGTTCATCTCTCATCAATTGGTTATCCGGTTGCAGGGGATAGGGTATATGGGAGAGGTTTTACCATGAGAAAGGTAATCGCACATGGTTATCCTGTATTTCATCGCCATATGCTTCATGCCCAAACTCTTGGTTTTATCCATCCAAAGAGTGGAAGATATCTGGAATTTACATCAAGGCTTCCTGATGACATGGAAGGGGTTTTAAATTTTCTGCGAAAACAATAGATTAATCCAGAGGCACAGAGGATAGATACCAGATTCTCTGTGTCTCTGGAAGTGTTATTAGAAAAATTACTGTAATTATCTTACTGCATCTTTCAATGCCTGCCCAGGTCTAAACTTTGGAACCTTTTTAGCAGGAATCTTTATCGACTGCCCAGTTGCAGGATTTCTGCCCATCCTTGAAGCCCTTTTACTGACTCCAAATGTGCCGAATCCAACGAGTGTTACACTCTGTCCTTTTTTAAGTGCTGATCGAACACCATCTGTGAAGGAATTAAGTGCTTTTTCCGCAACTGCTTTACTTATATTTGTATCCTTTGCAATTTTTTCCACAAGATCAGATTTATTCATTTATATCCCCCC
>JACQQJ010000238.1 GCA_016207035.1 Nitrospinota bacterium
ATAAAGACTTAAGCTACAAGGAAATATAAATAATGCAATTGATATAAAAGCAAAAGATTTTTTTTGAATTTTTATCTGAGGTTGTATCAGTATGGAAAATTACTATAATTTTAAAGAGATAGAGTCAAAGTGGCAGAAGATATGGGAAAAGGATGAGATTTTTAAGGTTGAGGAGGATATTTCAAAGAAGAAATGCTACCTCCTTGAGATGTTTCCATACCCATCAGGGAGGATTCATATGGGGCATGTAAGGAATTATACGATTGGTGATGTCCTCGCGAGGTTTAAGAGGATGCAGGGGTATAATGTCCTTCACCCTATGGGATGGGATGCATTTGGACTCCCTGCAGAAAATGCAGCAATAAAAAACAGGGTGCATCCTGCACAGTGGACAATGGATAACATTGATTATATGAGAAAACAGCTAAAGCTGCTCGGGATAAGTTATGACTGGGATAGGGAAATAGCTACATGCAATCCAGGATATTATAAGTGGAATCAGTGGATATTTTTGAAGATGTTTGAGAGAGGTCTTGCCTACAGAAAAAAGGGATTTGTCAACTGGTGTGACTCGTGCCAGACCGTACTTGCAAATGAACAGGTTGAAGGGGGGTTATGCTGGAGGTGTGAATCTGTCGTTATGCAGAAAGAGATGGAAGGGTGGTTTCTAAAAATTACGTATTATGCAGAGGAACTTCTCTCGGGGTGTGAGAAATTGGTTTCAGGTTGGGACGAGAGGGTTTTGACCATGCAGAAGAACTGGATAGGGAAGAGCTATGGTGCCGAGGTAGATTTTCCTGTAGATGGTTTAGATAAGGTAATAAGGATATTTACCACACGGCAGGACACCCTTTTTGGTGCAACTTTTATGAGTATGGCACCTGAGCATCTATTGGTGGATGAGTTAACGAAAGGGACAGGACAGGAAGGTGCAGTAAAAAGTTTTATTACAGAGATAAGCAGAGAGGATAAAAGAATCAGGTGTGCAGAAGAGACTGAGAAGAAAGGGGTATTCACCGGGAGGTATGCCATAAATCCAATGAATGGAGAAAAGATACCCATATATCTCGCAAACTTTGTTCTTATAGAGTATGGAACAGGGGCAATCATGTCTGTCCCTGCACATGATCAGAGGGATTTTGAGTTTGCAAAAAAATATAAAATACCTATCAGGGTAGTCATAAGTCCTACCTACCCTTCTTTCCCCCCTTACAAAGGGGGGGATAATATGGGAGGGGGTCCTCAAACAATGAAAGAGGCATATACAGGTGAAGGTTATCTGGTGAACTCAGGGCAGTTTAACGGATTAAACAGCATAGAGGCACTAGATAGGATAGGGAACTATCTGAAAGAGAACGGGATTGGAAAAAAGACAGTAAACTATCGTCTCAGGGATTGGGGTATATCAAGACAGAGATATTGGGGGACTCCTATTCCGATTATATATTGTAAAGGTTGTGGGATAATTCCTGTCCCGTATGAAGACCTTCCTGTAATTTTACCTACAGATATCAATTTTCCTCAGGATGGGAAGTCACCCCTTGTAAACAATGACAGATTTATGAAGATAAAGTGTCCAAAATGCAAAGGTGATGCTCAAAGGGAGGTAGACACAATGGATACATTCATATGTTCTTCATGGTATTTTCTCCGATACACATCCCCAAGGTTTAATGATTATCCTGTAAAGATGGAGTCTGTAAATTACTGGATGCCTGTTGACCAGTATATTGGAGGCATTGAGCATGCAGTTCTCCATCTCCTCTATGCAAGATTTTTTACAAAATTCTTGAGAGATATCGGACTTGTTGATATTGATGAACCATTCACAAACCTTCTGACACAAGGAATGGTTGTTAAAAATGGTGCAAAAATGTCTAAGTCAAAGGGGAATGTAGTTGACCCTGATAATATTATTGATAAATATGGTGCAGATACTGCACGGCTATTTATTTTATTCACATCTCCACCAGAAAAAGACCTGGACTGGAGTGATCAGGGTGTGGAAGGTGCATTCAGGTTTTTAAACAGGGTATGGAGGCTTATACATCAAGTTTCAACCCTGAATCAAGTTCAGGGCAAGTTTCAAGTTTCAAGTTCAGAAGATGAAAAATCTGAGATCAGAAGGATTACGCATGTAACGGTCAAAAGGGTAACTGAGGATATTGAAAAGAGATTTCATTTTAATACTGCAATAAGTGCAATAATGGAATTTGTAAATGCACTTTATCAGTTTAAAGATAGTGGAGTACTATCCACATCCCCTCATTCTGAAGGAGGGGAAAAAGGGGAGGTATTCAGGGATGCCATTCACACCCTTATTATCCTCCTGTCTCCGCTTGTACCCTGTATTGCTGAAGAGATGTGGGAGATGATGGGGAACAGGGGAGGTATAATGAAAGAACCATGGCCCTCTTATGACCCTGAATTTATCAAGGCAGAAGAGATAACCATTGTAATTCAGATAAATGGAAAGGTGAGGAGCAGACTTACTTTGAATGCAGATATAAATGATGACGGTATAAAAGAAGCTGTACTGTCAAATGATAAGGTAAAAGAATGGGTCGGTGATAAAGAGATTAAAAAACTGGTAATAGTACCAAAGAAATTGGTGAGTATTGTAATATGACAAAAAAGAAGTCAGAAGTCAGAAGTCAGAAGTCAGAAGTATGTTATCTATCGTCAGTCTACTTTCTTCTGTTATTTGTCTTCTGTCTTTTGATATCTGCCTGCGGTTATAGTTTAGTCGGTAAAGGCTCATCCCTCCCACCTCATATAAAGAACATCTCTATGCCGGTTTTTTCCAATAAGACAGGTGAACCAAATATTGAATTTGAGATAACCAATCGTATAAGGGAAGGTTTTATAGAAGATGGCAGGTTAAAGATGGTTAATGATATGACTTATGACCTGATTCTTCATGGCGAGATAATTAAATATTCCCTTAAACCTGTTGCCTTTGATTCAAAGGATAACGTTACAGAGTACTGGGTTGAGATTACTGTGCTGATGAGATTGGAAGAAAGGGTAAGCGGAGATATACTCCTTCAGAAAGAACTTTATACAAAATGGGATTATTTGGTATCACAGAGTGTAACAGAGGCAGATATTCATAGGCTTGAGGCAATAAGACAGGCAGGGAGGAAACTGGCACAGGAGATAGTTAGTACTGTTATCGAAGGATTTTAAATTTAACAGAATGGGCTATAGTTTTTTCTTCATTTCTTTAAAATATGCACAGTTTTATAATTGAATCCAGTGCTCCTACAAGAATTGACCTCGCTGGTGGGACAATAGATATATGGCCACTCTATCTCTTTCATGAGTCAGCTACTACTATAAATCTCGCCATAAACCTTTACGCACGGGTAAGGATTGAGCTGCTGAGGGGCTCTCAAATAATAATAG
>JACQQJ010000239.1 GCA_016207035.1 Nitrospinota bacterium
AGGGAAATACCGTGCGCCTTTTAAAAAGGGGTACAAAGATAGACCTTGGGGGAATTGCAGCAGGATATGCTGTTGATAAGGGGATTGAGGCGATTAAAAAAACTGGGATTCATAATGCCCTTATCAATGCTGGCGGTGATATAAGGACAATCGGTGAGAGTGATAGTGGCCAATGGAAAGTAGGTGTTTTACACCCGAGAAAGGAGGATAAACTTATAAATACCCTGTCATTAAAAAATCTCTCTGTGGCAACATCAGGTGATTATAGGAAATATTTTATTTCTCAAGGAAAAAGGTATCATCATATATTAAATCCAGCCACAGGATTACCAGTGGAAGGTGTTCAGAACGTAACTATTCTTGCCCCCCTTGCAATTGATGCTGATGCAATCTCAACTGCGGTATTCGTTATGGGAAAAGAAAGGGGTATGGCACTTATCGAAAAATTAAAAGATGTAGAGGGAATTATCATTGATTCTCATGGGGTTGTAACTTATTCATCAGGAATAAAAAATTACATCTTTCAATGATGGATTTGAAATTTGAGTGAGATATTCACAACAGGTTATTCCCTTTTCCTATTGAGTAATTCATTATCTTCAAGATTACAATATCTTGACAAGTATAAAGCAGATGGATATATTTGTGTATCAGTGGGGGATCGTCTAACGGCAGGACAACAGACTCTGGATCTGTCTATCTAGGTTCGAATCCTAGTCCCCCAGCCAAAAATTTTTTTATGAAACCAGCACCTGTACTCTTATAATTTTAAACTCCCTACTATCTACACTCATTTTTTCCCCATCTTTTACACACCGAAAACCTAAAAGGGGACTTACAGTATCAGATTTTGCACCCCCCTTGGCGGCACACCTTGCCCGTGAACACAAGTTGACCCACGAGCCCCCTTTAACTATCTTTGTCTTACCCTTTTCATACCAGCTATCAGTCCACTCCATTACATTCCCTGCCATATCATAAACGCCATAAGGGCTTTTGTCCGCATTAAATTGGTCAACAGGTCCAGCAAAATGAAGAAAATCAAAGGGGGGAATTGGGGAATTTAAGATACCCTCTGCTGTTGCAACCATATCGTATGGATTAAATTCATCTCCCCAGGGAAATATTCCACCATTACTACCCCTTGCAGCCTTTTCCCATTCCTCTTCGGTAGGTAATCTTTTGCCCGCCCATGATGCATAAGCCTTTGCATCAAAAAAACTTACATTTGTAACAGGGTGGTTCCGTTTTTCAGGGGGATATAGTCCACCCTTCCAGTGATGGGGAGGTTTGTGACCTGTGGCATCAATAAATTTTTTATACTGGGTATTTGTCACCTCGTATTTATCAATATAAAAACCCTTTACATAGATACTTCTCCGTGGTGTTTCTTTTTCAAACTCATATCCAGAGAAATCTACACGTTTTCCATATTCCTTGCTTACCTTTTTTACCTCTTCACGGCTGCTCCCCATTATAAATTCTCCTTCAGGGATTAAAACCATCTCGCCCTCATCCTGGTTTTCATGTAAAATTGAAGATATACCAGAAACAGGATTACCTGCATCTAAAGAGGAGGAAAAGACTATTAAAATTATCCAGAGACCTAATCCTCCAATCCTTGTTTTTTGCCCTTCTTTATAAAACTTAATCATATATTCCTTCTATTTTTATGAGAATTGTTTATTAAATATTTACATTTTCATTATCACCCACATCCCTTACATATACCTCCCTCGGTTTTGCGCCATCTGCTGGACCTACAAGCCCCTGTTTCTCCATTATCTCAATGAGACGGGCAGCACGGTTATACCCTATACGAAGCCTCCTCTGCACCATTGATATGGATGCCTGCCTGCTTTTAGCTACAAGTGCCACTGCCTGGTCATAGAGCTCATCAGAATCCTCTCCATCCTCTTTTAGCTCATCGACCTTTGGTTTTAGTATAAATTCATCATAGACAGGTTTCTGCTGTTTTTTAAGGAAATCAACGACCCTCTTTATTTCTACCTCAGACACATAGGCACCATGGATTCTTTGCATCTTCGATGTCCCTGGTGGTAGAAGCAGCATATCACCCTTACCGAGAAGCCTTTCTGCACCAACTGTATCAAGGATAGTCCTCGAATCAATCCGTGATGTTACCTGATAGGATATCCTCGATGGAAAATTTGCCTTTATAATTCCTGTCAGGACATCCACAGAGGGTCTCTGGGTTGCTACAAGGAGATGTATTCCGGATGCCCTTGCCATCTGTGCCAGGCGTGTTAGAGAATCTTCTACATCCTTTGAGGATACCATCATTAAATCAGCCAATTCGTCTATTACAATAACAATATAGGGTAATTTCTTCTCCTCTTTTTCTGTATCAGTTTTAACCCCTGACTCCTCCCCATTCATATATTCCTGAACTTTTTCCATTTCCCTTTTTTTCTCCTGACTTCGGGGCACCCATCCTGCGGATGGGTCGTCTGGCTTCTTACTTCTCACTTCTGCTGTTTCTCCAATTATCTTATTATATCCAACAATATTTCTTACCCCCTTTTCTGCAAGGAAATTGTATCTCCTTTCCATTTCCTCAACAACCCATCGTAGCGCATTTGCTGCCTTCTTTGGATTTGTTACAACAGGGGCAATGAGGTGTGGTATACCGTCATAGACGGAGAGTTCTATCATTTTCGGGTCTATCATTATCATTTTTACCTCATTGGGCATTGCATTAAATAAGATACTGCATATCATACTGTTAATTCCAACGCTCTTTCCCGAACCAGTTGCACCAGCAATCAGGAGATGCGGTATCTGGGCAAGGTCTGTAACTACTGGTTTGCCTGATATATCTTTTCCCAATCCCAGTGACAATTTTGATTTTGCCTTTTTAAATTCATCGGAACTGAGTATTTCCCTGAGACTTACAGATTCTCTGCGGAGATTTGGTATTTCAATACCTACAACGGATTTGCCAGGCACTGGAGCCAGTATCCTTACGCTTATTGCCTTCATGGCGAGGGCAAGGTCATCAGCGAGGCTCATTATCCTGCTTACCTTGACCCCTGCTGCAGGCTCAAATTCATACATGGTAATAACAGGGCCAGGAAGAACCTGTAATACCTTACCATCAATACCAAAGTCCTTAAGCTTTCTTTCTAAAACAGCAGAATTGGATAAAAATTCATTTTCTGTCCTTTTCTTTTCTATAGGCTGAGGAGAATCAAGGAAAGAGAGAGGAGGGAGTTGATATTCCCCACTATATGACTCAAATCCCCCACCTGTTTCAAATTCATTCACCTCTTCTTCATCTTCTGTTTTTGCTGAGATTATCTTCGGTGGTATGGCATCTTCAGTTTTTTTGGCAGGCCCTTTAACAACCTTCTCCTTTTTCTTGACAGGTCTGGGTTTCAGAGATGATAAGCCTTTAAAAAGGGTAACTATTATTCTATTTAATCCTGTCAGGATATCCCCAAGAGAGATACGTGTTGTCAAGAGAAGAGAAAATAAGAGGAGTGTGAATATGACAATGTATGAGCCGCCTCTGTTGAAAAACAATATGAGCTCTTCTGAAATAAAATACCCCACTGCACCACCTGACTTTGCTGCCTTTTCAAAATAGGGATCAACATTGAAAAGGAGATAAAGGAGAGAACAGAGGAATACAGTTCCTGATATGCCACCTAAAAAAGAAAGGATGGAGATACTTAATTTTTCATTCCACAAAAGGTTCCAGCCAAGAAAGAGAGATGCTATAACAATAAAAAATGAGCCGCTCCCAAGAAACTGGATCAGGGTATCAGAAAAATATGCCCCAGCGATACCTGCATAATTTTTAACAGGAACCTTCATTGAAATATATTTATGAAAGGAGGGGTCATTACTGTGATATGAGATGAGACTCATGAAGGTAAATACTGCAAAGGCAATAAAGAATATACCTGCAGCCTCTCGTATAACCTTATTTTTAAAAAAGGAGAACATATAATAGATTATAGTATTGCCCAAAATCCGATTTATGATTTTGGGCAAAATCGCCAAGTCGCCTGAAAGACAAGTCTGGCAGGCAATTTTGCGACGCAACCGTATATCACCAATACGGTGAGGAGCAAAATCGATGATAACGCAGTATTTCAGGATGAATTGACGATTTTAAATCCCCTTTAAAGCGGGATTTGGGTATTGGTTATTGATTGATATTCCCTCTCCCCTATTCCCTATCAACTGTTCTTCTGTATTGAATAACAGTATCCCTTTTCCAATGGATATCATCCCGCTGTGGATGGTCAATATTATAATGGAGGCCGCGGCTCTCCTTTCTCATCATAGCACATTGTATAATAATATCTGCAACAGTAGCAATATTTCTCAGTTCAATGAGATCACCGGTGATTATAAAATTCCAATAGTATTCCCTGATCTCCTCTAATAATATATCTATCCTTCTCTTTGCACGGTTAAGTCTTTTATTTGACCTGACAATACCTACATAATTCCACATTGTTCTCCTTATTTCATCCCAGTTGTTTGATACAACAACTGATTCATCACTATCAACTGCATTCCCTTTATCCCATGGTGAAACGGATAGAATATCAAAAGAGGTATCTTTCATTTCTTTAAAAGCCACACTGGCTGCCCTTTCAGAAAATACAAGGGCTTCAAGGAGAGAATTACTTGCCAGCCTATTTGCACCATGAACGCCAGTGCATGCTACTTCTCCAGAGGCGTAAAGCCTTTTTATGCTTGTCCTTCCGTAAAGGTCAGTTATTACTCCCCCGCAGGTATAATGGGCAGCCGGAACCACAGGTATTGGTGTCTTTGTTATATCTATTCCAAAGGAGAGACAGTTCTTATATATCGTTGGGAATCTCTCCCTTATTCTATAGCCTTCTAAGTGAGTAATGTCAAGATAAACACAGTCATCGCCGCTCCTTTTCATCTCAAAGTCTATTGCCCTTGCCACTATATCTCTCGGTGCCAAACAACTTAGGGGATGATAATTCTCCATAAATGTACTGCCGTCCTTCAATCTCAGTATACCACCTTCGCCACGCACAGCCTCAGAGATAAGAAATGATTTTGCCACCGGATGATAGAGGCAGGTAGGGTGAAATTGAATAAATTCCATATTTGCAATCTTCACCCCGGACCTATAAGCCATAGCAATTCCATCACCAGTAGCTATATCAGGGTTTGAGGTATAGAGATATACCTTACCTGCACCACCTGTAGCAAGGAGTGTTATTTTTGAAAGAAAACTCTTTATCTCTCCATTACCTCTTTCAAGTACATATGCACCAATGACAGCGTCATCCTCACTTCCAATTTCAACACCACTATTCAATTTTCCAATTGTAATGAGGTCTATTACGATATGATTCTCGAATACCTTGATATTATCGTTTTTGCTGACTACATCTACCAGTGCCCTCACTACCTCTGCACCTGTAAAATCTGCTGCATGAACTATCCTCCTTTTTGAATGCCCTCCCTCTCTTCCCAGGTCTAAAACATCAATGATATTATCAGACCCTCTCAACGAATTACCTTCTCTTAAGGTAAATTGAGCACCCAATTCTATTAACTCCCTTATCCTCTCTGGTCCTTTTTCTACTACTAATCTTACAGCATCTTCGTTACAAAGCCCTGCCCCTGCCTCAAGGGTATCTCTGATATGTAAATCATACGAATCATCTGCTGCCATAACAGATGCGATACCACCCTGGGCATATTTTGTGCTCGATTCCTCGCAATCACTCTTGGTAATTACAGCAACACTACCATATTTACATACCTTCAGGGCAAATAATAATCCTGCAACACCGCTTCCAATTACTAAAAAATCTGTCCTTATTTCCATAATAATTTATAAAATTGAATACTACAATTAACCACAGCACAGAGAGAATTTTTTGAAAATTCGAGAATAGTTGTCCTAATGATAGGTATAGTACAACTATTTCATAATAGTATTACTTACAATAAAAAAGTTATAACGATAATGGCTGTGTGTCAATAAATTTATACATGCTGCACATTGTGTTTTCGTTGTCATAAGACATACAGAGTGCTATATTTATCTTTACCCCGTTAGAAAGGCGAAG